>SKZG01000248.1 GCA_007127495.1 Planctomycetales bacterium | reverse complement strand
TTGGAGCGACTTGCACGAAGGGATGGTCGTGACCGCCCACATAACCGGCCACAACGTCGGCGGCTTGGAATGCGAGGTCAACCACATTCCAGGCTTCATTCCCATAAGCCAGGTTTCCCTGTACCGCCTTGAGGGCCTGGAGCAGTTTGTCGGCGAGCAATGGACGTGTCTGGTAACCGAGGCGAATCCGGAGCGGCGCAACCTGGTGCTCAGCCGCCGCGGCATCTTGGAGCGCGAACGGGAGGAAGCCCGGCAGCGCATCTTGCAGTCGCTCCAGCCCGGACAGGTGTTTGAAGGCGTGGTGCGAAAACTGCTCGATTTTGGGGCATTTGTCGACCTGGGCGAGGGCGTGGATGGTTTGTTGCATATCAGTCAGCTTTCGTGGGGCCGTGTGGAGCATCCGCGCGACGTGCTTTCCGAGGGCCAGCGCATCAAGGTGAAGATCGAAAAGGTCGATCCGGAAAGCCAGAAGATCAGCCTTGCCTACCGCGACCTGTTCGAAAGTCCGTGGACCGATGCCGAGAAGAGGTACCCTGAACATTCCACCGTGCGCGGCACGGTGACCAAGCTCATGGAGTTCGGCGCCTTTGTGGAACTCGAGCCCGGCGTGGAGGGGCTGGTTCACATCTCCGAGCTGGCACACAAACGCATCTGGCGGGCCAGCGACGTGGTGAGCGAGGGCCAGGAAGTCGAGGTTCTCGTACTCGCAGTCGACTCGGAAGCGCAGCGTATCAGCCTTTCCATGAGGCAACTCACCCAGCCGGAACCGGTGAAGCCGGACGCCGACGAGGCCGAGGCTGCGGAACCGGAGCCGCAAAAATCGCACCGAACGCGGCCAAGTCAGCCGCTCAAAGGCGGCCTCGGCCGCGGTGCCGGCGGCGCGGGATTCGGGCTGAAATGGTAATCCCTACCCCCTTGATAGGATGCCCGCGGAGCGCTTGTTCCACGGGAACCGCTGGGCCGAACGGGGACCGGTCCTTGGGGCGGCCGCTCTGAGGCGGTTGACGTCCAGCCCCGGCAGGGTAAAATGCTGGGTTTTCCCATGCCCATGAGCGCCTCGCGGGCACCATCGCTCGTGGGCCACCGTGGGTGCCTTCAACGAGACCGCAAGAGTTCCTGTGGAAGACGCGATTCAAAAAGCCGATATCCTGATCGAGGCGCTCCGGTGGATCCGCGAGTTCCGCGGAAAGATCACCGTGATCAAGCTCGGCGGCAGTGTGATGGAAGATCGGTGGGCCGTCAATCATCTGCTGCTCGACGTCGTTTTCATGGAAACCGTCCACATGCGGCCGGTCATCGTTCACGGAGGCGGTGCGGCAATCAGCCGGGCGATGGCCGAGGCCGGCATCGAGCCCCGATTTGTCCAAGGCCGCCGCTATACCGACGACGCAACCCTCGAAATCTGTCAGCGCGTCCTGGCCGGCGAGGTCAACGAGGGCATTGCACGAACCATCAACGAGTTGGGCGGCAGAGCCCAGGCCCTGAACTTTCGTACGACCAACGTTCTGACGGGCGAGCGCCTGCAACTGCGCGGCCCCGACGGCAAGCCGGCCGACCTTGGCCACGTTGGGACGGTCACGTCGGTGGACCGCAACACGATCGAGAACATGTGCCATGCGGGCATCGTGCCGGTCATTCCGTCGATGTGCGAGACGCCGGACGGCGAAAAGCTCAACGTCAACGCCGATACCGCCGCGACCGCCGTCGCGCAGGCCCTCCGGGCTGAAAAGCTTATGTACCTCAGCGACGTCAACGGCGTGCGCCGCGATAAGAACGACCCCGAATCGCTCCTGCACTCCCTGGACGCCGGCGAAGCCAGAGCGATGATCGCCGGCGGCGCGATTGACTCGGGCATGATTCCCAAAGTCCAAGCATGCCTGGAAACGCTCGAACGGGGCGTGCGAAAAGTGCATATCATCGACGGCCGGCTCCGCCACTCTTTGCTGCTCGAAGTGTACACCAGCAAGGGGGTGGGAACGGAAATCGTTAAGGAAGAAGTGTAACCGATTACAAGCAGTATTGGCTCGAAGAGCCCAGGAGCAGGAAATCGTGGTGCAAGTGCCGACAGCTCGATCGCAAGAGACGATCGCGCTCTTTGAAAAGTATGTAATTCCCAACTATGGGCGTTTCCCAGTGTCGCTGACGCGAGGCGAGGGCTCGTTCGTTTGGGATTCCGACGACAACCGTTACCTCGACCTGTTTCCAGGCTGGGGATGCAACCTGCTTGGCCACTGCCCGCCGAGGGTTGTCGAAGCCGTGCGGGAACAGGTCGGCCGATTGATTCACGTACCGAACACCTGGTACACGGACGCACAAGGGCAATGGGCGCGGCTGCTTTCCGAGCGGAGCTTCGGCGGGCAGGCGTTCTTCTGCAATTCCGGCACCGAGGCCGTCGAAGCCGCCATCAAGCTCGCCCGCCTCCATACGCCGAAACAACGCTACAAGATCATCACCTTCGAAGGCGGGTTCCACGGCCGCACCCTGGGGTCCACCTCTGCGACGGCGCAGCCGAAGTACCACGAAGGACTGGGCCCGCTGGTGGCCGGGTTCGTGTACGCACCGTACGGCAATCTCGACGCCGTCGCTGCCTTGATCGACGACGAGACAGCGGCCATCCTCATCGAGCCCATTCAGGGTGAAGGCGGCATCCGCATCCCGCCCGATGGCTTCTTACAAGGGCTGCGCAAACTGGCCGACGAGCACGGGCTGCTGCTGATGTTTGACGAGGTACAAAGCGGCTGCGGGCGAACCGGCGACTGGTTCGCCTACCAGCGATTCGGGGTCGTGCCCGATGTGATGACCCTGGCCAAGGCCCTGTGTGGCGGCATCGCCGGCGCGGCCATGCTCACCACCAAGGAGATCGCTCCCAGTTTGCGGCCGGGGATGCACGCCGCAACGTTCGGCGGCAACCCGATTGCCGCCAGCGCGGGAATCGCCATGCTGGAAACCATCGAGCAAGAGAACCTTCTGGACGCCGCCAGAAAGCTGGGCGACCTGTTCCGCGAGCGGTTCCTCGCGCTCCAACAGGAGTGCGAACTTGTACGCGAGGTGCGGGTGTGCGGACTGATGATCGGAATCGAGTTGGTGGTCGAGGGTGCCCCGTTGGTCCAGGCCTGCATGGAGCGCCGCCTGCTGGTCAACTGCACCCAGGGCACGGTGATTCGGTTGTTGCCGGCGCTGACCCTTACCGAAGAGCAGGCCCACGAAGGTTGCGACATCCTGGCCGACGTGATCCAGCAACAGACGGTGTCGGAGTAATCGCCATGAAACATCTGATGACCCTGGCCGACTTGACCGATACGGAAATCGCCCACATTTTCGCGATTACCGAGGACTTGAAGATGAAGTTCGCCCAGGGGCTGCGCGAGCCGCTCTTGCCCGGCCGCGTGATTGCCCTGCTGTTCGAGAAGCCGTCGCTGCGCACCCGCGTGAGCTTCGAAGCGGGAATCGGGCACCTGGGCGGGACCGCCATGTTCCTTGGGGCCGACACCGGGTTCGGAAAACGCGAAAGCCTGGCCGACTTCGGACGCGTACTGAGCCAGTACGTCGACGCGCTCGTCGTGCGCGCCTTCCGGCACACTACTGTGTGCGAACTGGCCGAGCACGCCGCATGCTCCGTCATCAACGGCCTGACCGATTTCGGGCACCCGTGCCAGGCCATGGCCGACCTGTACACCATCCGCGAACTCGTGGGAAAGCTCAAGGGAAGTACACTCGGCTGGGTGGGCGACGCCAACAACGTGGCCCGGAGCCTGGCGCTCGGTTGCGGCAAGGTGGGTATGGATTTTGTAATCGCATCGCCCAAGGCGTACCAATGGTCGGAAGACGAGATCGCCTGGATCCAACAGCACGCGCCGAATCTGAACCTGACCGTCACCACCGATCCGGTTGAGGCGGTTTCCGATGCCGTCGCCGTATATACCGACGTTTGGGCCAGCATGGGGCAGGAGAGCGAGCAGCAGCAGCGTGCACGCGACTTCGCCGCGTATCAGGTGAATGCGCAACTGATGGCGCGCGCTCAGAAGGGGGCCGTATTCATGCACTGCTTGCCCGCTCGACGCGGCGAAGAAGTCACGGACGAGGTGATCGACGGCTCGCAAAGCGTCGTGGTCCAACAGGCCGCGAACCGCATGCACGCGCAGAAGGGTATTCTGGCGTGGATGTTGGGAAAAACGCCCTGACGGTTGCATACGGCGCTCATTACAGAAGCGCAATAACGGCAGTGGCGAGTATAGAAACGGAAAAGCCCATACGGCCCGCCGGCTGTCTCATGCGAACCCATCCTGCTCACGCAAGTCCGAGTGGCTTCGGTCCGGATCAATTCGTGCCGGCAATTCGGATGCTCGTGTGCCGTGTCTGGATTTCGATAACCCCGGCTTTCGGATCGACGCCTTGAATCAGCATCTCCGCACCGTGCGATGCGTCGAAGGTCTCGTCCAAGAGCGTACGCCCCGAGCGCTTGTCGATGCACAGAACCGAGTGCTGAACCTTCGTGCTCATCCGGCCGTCGGGCCGTGGCGTTTGGTGTCGGCGCAGCGTGCTGAACAGGAGCACGGGCAAGTCGGGCGCAAGGTCCGGGTCAAGCTGCTGGTTCGCGATTTCCACGTTCCAGAGCACCGTGCCCTCCGGACTCACACCGTGAAGGCTCCCATGAACCGATACGGCGCGCGACGGTTGGTGCGCGACGATCCTCGGGGCCGTCGCCTCGGGCGCGCGATTGGCGAAGACCAGAAACGTCTCGCCGTAGGTTGCGACGTGCAAATGGTCCAGTTTCGGCCCGACATCGAGTTCCGCCGACGTGAACAGCTCCCCAGAATCGGCCCGGAACACGTGGAACCGACCTTCGGGACTCAGCGCGGCGACGCGCCCGTGCCGTATCAGAGCTACCTGGGTGCCGGCCGCCATCTCCTCCTGCCAAACCGTTTCGCCATTCCAGGGGTCGAAAAGATACAGGCGTGGGTTTTCCGTGTGATCGTCCCAGGTGAGTAGGCGACGGCCGCTGGCTACGAGCCGGCCTGCCCGCGGAGGCAAGGCCCGGCGGCCCAACTCCCGCCCGTCCAGGGCGCTGAATACGCGGGCGTCCCCCCCCTCTTCGTCGGACACCGCGAAAACATAGCGGGCATCACCGAACAGGCCGATATTATCAGGGAGGTCGTCGCGGGTCCATAGAAACTTACCGCTTTCCGAATCCACGGCCACCAGTTCGTCCTGCCTCGCAAAGCAAGCATAGTCACGGGTCACAAGCAGCGGGCTGAAACTGCCGCCCGGCTGCCCTCCCGCCCGCGCCGGGAACATCTGCCGGTTGATGACCTGAATACGGTGTCGCAGGCGGGGATCCCTGTCATCAAGATCGATCGTTTCGTAGTCCCAGAGCAAGCGCGGCGCCGCGCCGGAAAGATCGATGGCGCATACGCGCGTTGCCAGCCACGCGACCAGAACCTGCCCCATTTGCAAGCCCTCAGCCGGGTAATGGTGGCCGCGGGCGCGGAGCGCAATAGGGGGCGTCCGGGGCTTCAGCGGGAGTTCCCACGTTTGCCGGCCCAGGCCATCGTATCCGAAAAGAGTCCGGCCCGCCGTGTCGACGCGAACGTGGGCCGTCCGATCGGACTGCGGATCGACGGGCCTTATCCGCACCGGCAGATGATCGACAATACTCTGCCGCCGGTGACTCGTCGCGACGGCCTCCAACTCGCCCCGAGGCCACGGGGTGAGCCCGGCACGATCGGCGTGAGCCGGAGCGCGTTCGCGGCCGGCCGTTGCAAGAATCGACGCGTCGCTCGTGGCGGGCTGCAAAGGCAGGTAGCGGGTCCGGGTTTCAGCCGAGAGCGCCGCGAGCCGGGGCTGCACGCTCGCCCGTTCCTCGGGACACGCTTCGTGGAGCAGCTCGTCCAGCCGGGCCGCCAGCCAGCGGTCGCGCCGTACCCGGACCGCCGCCGATACCGGTTCAAGCACGTCTGCCGCGGGGTCGAACCCGGCGAGTTGCAGAAAGAGGTCCAGCGCCACGGCCCGATCGCCGGCGCGTTGCGCGCTCCAAGCCATCGAACGAATCACACTCGCCCGG
>SKZG01000502.1 GCA_007127495.1 Planctomycetales bacterium | reverse complement strand
TCGGAACGGGCAGCTCGGAACTCGGAGGGCGCGACGCCATGGGTCCGGTGGAATGCGGCTTCCATGGCGTCCACGCTGGGAAAGCCGGCGGTGGCCGCCACGTTCTTAATGAGCAAATCCGAATGGGTGAGCAGGCGTACCGCGCGGTCCATGCGGCAGCGATCGATCTCCTCGTGGATGGAAAGCCCCAACTCTTTGCGGAAGCGCCGCTCCAGAGTGCGGCGGGTCAGGGGCAACTGCCGGGCGATTTCCTCGACGTTGATCGCCTCGCCGCTTTGGTCCCAGATCAGCCGCATCGCGTCGGCGACGAGCGGGTCGGTAACCGTGGTCACGGCCAGGGGGCCCTGCGTTACGACCCCCTCCGACTCGGGCCGGCCGGTGGCCGACACGGCGGCAAGGATTTCCATCGTATCGGCGGCAATCAGGTGCGAGAACCCCTCCGCCTGGCGACGCACACGCTCCACAAGGCGTTCGAATGTCGATGGAATCACGTCCTCAGAGCCGACCGAAACGACGGCCTGCTCCGGCGAGAAGAACCCCTGCGCCACGAGCCGGTCCATGTTGTCACCGCGAAAACTGACCCAATAGGAGTCCCACCCGACCTCGCGCAGCGGGCGGTAGCGATGCCACACGCCGGGAAACACCATGAAGCACGTTCCCGGCACAACTTGCTGCGCGCCGGTTGCCTTCGATTCGAAGAGACCTTCTCCGGAATACCAGTCGCAAAATCACGATGGCATTCGCTTGGCTTCCCCGCCTCGTCGAATCCCACCTGGAGCTGTTCGCGGAGCCACTGCCGGTGAAGTTCACGGGCACGGTCTTCTTCGATGAGGAGGTAGAACGTGTGCGTCTCGGTGTCCTCGACCCTGACAAAGCCCCCAGGCTGCACCACCAGGGCTTGCCGTTGGTGAGGGGTTGGTTTCGGCAACTCCATGCCGTTGTCCTCGTGTTTCAGAAGTAAGTTCTCTTCTCCCGGAATTATGGGGCAACGCCGTGGTCGCGTCAAGCTGCCGGATCTTATGGACGCTGATCGCCGAATCGGATACGGTGGAAGGGAATTGCCCTGCCGGGAAGGGGTCGGGTGTGTTTACGCGCGCCTGCGGATCTAATAGAATCAGTCTCATCGTGAGGGATTTGGATCGCTATCAGTTATCAGTAAGGAGCCACTCATGCGTTTACGCACCTTGGTTTTGTTCGCCGCCGTCGTATTCATTCTGCTGCCGGTCGCGGCCCCCTCCGCCACGGCGGAAACGAACCGGCCCAATTTCATCATTGTCTTTGCCGACGATCAGGGCTACCAGGACCTGGGCTGCTTCGGCTCGCCCGACATCGAGACGCCGAATATCGACCGCATGGCGGACGAGGGGATGCGGTTCACGAGTTTCTATTCCGCCTACACTGTCTGCTCAGCGTCGCGGGCGTCGCTTCTGACGGGCTGTTATCAACCGCGGATCAGCATGCCCGGCGTATTGGGGCCGAACTCCCGCGTCGGCCTGCACCCGGACGAGGTGACCCTTGCCGACATGCTCAAGACCAAGGGCTACGCGACGATGTGCGTTGGCAAGTGGCACGTGGGCGACCGGCCGGAAACGCTGCCCACCGCCCAGGGTTTCGACGGCTATTTCGGGCTGCCCTACAGCAACGACATGGCGCGGCAGAGAGGTTGGGGAAACGACCCCAACACCCTGGATCGAATCTGGAAAGAGAAGCGTTACGATATCTACAACAATGAGTTGTATCGCGATGAAGAAGTCGTGGAATCGCCCGTCAACCAAATCACGCTGACCGACCGTTACACGGCCGAGGCGGTGAAGTTCATCGAAGCGAACAAGGAGCGGCCGTTCTTCCTCTATTTCGCCCACACCATGCCGCACGTGCCGCTATTCGTTTCAGACGAACGCTACAATCCCGATCCTCACCTGGCGTACAAACTGACCATCGAGCACATGGACGCATCGGTGGGAGAACTTCTGGATACGCTTCAGGCACACGGGATTGCCGAAAACACGTTCATCATTTACACGAGCGACAACGGGCCGTGGCTGAGCAAGGACCACCACGGAGGTAGCGCGTTGCCGCTTCGGGCGGGCAAGGGCACGACCTACGAAGGCGGCATGCGCGTACCGACCGTCATGCGCTGGCCGGCGCGCATCAAACCGGGCCAAACCTGCGACCAGGTGGCCGCCACGATCGACTTGCTGCCGACCTTCGCCGCCATCGTGGGCGCTGAATTGGACGCCGACCGGCCGATCGACGGGCGGGATGTCTCCGCGCTGCTGGACGACCCCAAGGCCGCTTCGCCGCACGACACCGCGGGTTACTACTATTACAAGAACGGCGTGGTGGAGGCCGTCCGGCGGGGCAAGTGGAAACTGCACCTGAAGAAGACGCCGGAACTGTACGATTTGCAGGCAGACATCGGCGAGACCGACAACGTTGCCGAGGCGAACCCCGAAATCGTCGCCGCCCTGCGCGACCTCGCCGCCGACTACGACGCAGAGCTGAAAGCGAACACGCGCCCCATCTGGCGCGAAGGAGCAGGCGACCGGTGACGGCGCCGCGGCCGCGAAAATGAAAGCCTGACCCTGATCTTCACTCGGCGAAGAGGACCTCCCCCCCGGCGCGCACCCACGGGTTCTGCCAGACCTCGGCGAACCGCTCCCAAACCGGCATGGCGACCAGGCGGCCCCACGCCCGGCTGTCGGCCACGGCCCGAACCTGCTCCTCCGCGCGGAGCACCGCGCTGCACGCGGCGGCGTCGGCCGGAATCCAGCCCACGGCGGCTCCCAGCGGCAGGCCGTCTTCGGAACCCCAAACGCCATGCACGGGGTATGCGAACGTACTGCCTGCCAACACCACGACGGTCGCCAGCCAGCGCGAGGGGACGAGTCGGCTCATCAATCACCTGCCTTCCAAGATTGGGTTGTCCACGAGGCCGATGTCCGGCACATCAAATAATGGCTCTTCCGTTTCTAGGTGCAGGCCACGCTAATGTAGTAGGCACACGCCGTGTGCCGTCCTTGAAACCAAGGCTGTCTGCACCTAGAAACGGAAGAGCCCAAATAATACGTTACACCCGTTCGCAGGGGAAGTGTATGGAGCCCGACGGGCCGTGGCTGCGAGCGCATTCCAAGTGTCGCGTGTCGCTCCGTGTGAAGTCGATCGGATGGCGCGCTGCGGGGCTTGGGTGGCGCTGGAGTGCGACAGTCCTGCATAAGGTCTTGGCAGTAGGTCGGTTGCGCCCAATCCGCATGCCCCGGAACGCTTCGGCATTGCGATTGCATTATGCCGTCTCCGGTACGACGCGGGGAAAGGCTGTCGCGTTTGCCGTCGGGACTGCCGGTCGGGCGTTCCGAGATCCCAAGGAGCCGCCAAGGAATAGAGTCATGTTTCTTACTACCCTTTTGCTCGCGTTCGGGATGGCCGTTGGGATCGTTTCGTCGCTGGAAATCGTCCGGCCGGTGCGCAGCCGCGACCCGTTTTACGGGTAGGCCCGCAGACGAGTAGGCCCGCAAACCGCCAGCCTTCGAGAATGCTCCAACTGCGGAACGCCCCGGTCGCCAGGCTTCTTGTCCAACAGACTGCGCATGCGGCCGATGAAGGCATCCGATCCCAGGAGTATCCCTTCCAACGCTTCTTCGAACGTTAAGGGCGGCGGCTCTTCCACGCCCGCTCGCACGAAACGGATAGACAGCCCCAGCAAACTCGATTCTCAGCGGCCAGGCCATGCCCTGATTGTACCCCGTCCGTCCCTCCAGTCAAGCCGCTAATCACTATTCAAGCTCTGAGCCCAAAGTTACTCCCAAGGAACACTTGACTGTCCGTTGTTTCTCGCCTAAACTGAACTTCCGTCATCCTTGGAGTATCGACCATGAGCCAATCGACCATCGCCGACAGGGCAGTATCGCGTCGCGGGTTCCTCGCAGCGGCGTGCGCCGCGCCGGCACTGAGCGCTGGACCGTCGGTGAGCCGGGCCGGCGAAATCGCGACCGACGTTCCTCCCGAAGACTACCGCATCGAGCGCGGACGCATCAAGCAGTCGGTTTACGGATGGCCGTTCGCGCCCATGCCGGTTGAGCAACTCATCCGGGCGTGCCACCGGATGGGCGTGCCGGCGATGGACGTAGGGCGGGACCATTACCCCCTGCTGAAAGAATTGGGCATGATGGTGATGATGACCGGCAGCCACGGTTTCAAGGTGGGGCCGGTAAACCCAGAAAACCATGCGTTGTGCATCGAGCGGCTCCGCGGTGGCATTGATTTGGCCGTCGAGTGGGGCGCGCCGCACGTGATTACCTTCACCGGCATGCGCGAGGAGGGCATTTCCGACGAACAGGCCGCACGGAATTGCGTCGACTGCTGGAAGCAGGTTGCCGGATACGCTGAGCGGAAAGGGGTGAACCTCTGCTTGGAAATCCTCAACACGCGCGACGACAGCCATCCCATGAAGGGGCACCCGGGCTACTTCGGCGACGACGTCGAACTGTGCATCGACCTGATCCGACGCGTCGATAGCCCGCGAATGAAACTCCTCTTCGACGTCTACCACGTGCAGGTGATGAACGGCGACGTGATCCGCCGCATCCGGCAGTACACGGACGACATCGGGCACTACCACGTGGCCGGTGTTCCCGGCCGCGGGGAATTGGACGATACCCAGGAGATCAACTACCCGGCGGTCATGCGGGCGATTCTCGCGACCGGCTACACGGGCCATGTTTCGCAGGAGTTCATTCCCGTCTGGCCCGACAAGCTCGCCGCCTTGCGGCACGCGGTGCGCACCTGCGACGTATGACGCGCCGTCCGAGAAACCTATTTTCCGAAAGGTGTACCGATGCAATTCAAATTCCGCAGAGCGGCCCGAGCCCCCTCCCATTTACCAGGCTCATGGCTACACAAGATCGCTGTGCTTGCTCTTCTCGGGCCATGTTTGGCTTTAGCCAGCCGAGAATGCGAGGGAAAAACCACGCGTGAGCGTGGCCCCAACGTCGTGCTTTTTTTTGCCGACGACTTAGGCTATGCCGACCTGAGCGTATACGGCGCCGAGAAGATCGCCACGCCGCATTTGGACCGGATGGCCGCCGAGGGGGTGAAGTTCACCGACTTCTACGTGCCTGTTTCGGTTTGCACGCCCAGCCGCGCCGCGCTGCTCACCGGATGCTATCCGCCCCGGGTGTCGACCGTGCGGGTGCTGTTCCCTCGCGACAACACCGGGCTGAACTCGGAGGAGTATTCGATGGGCCGCATGTTCAAGGACCGGGGTTACGCGACCGCGTGCGTGGGCAAGTGGCACCTCGGCCACCTGCCCGCCTTCCTGCCCATGCAGCACGGGTTCGACGAGTACTACGGCATACCGTACTCGAACGACATGGACAACGTGTCGGGCAAGTCGCACCGCGACGCGAACTACCCTGACCCGAAGGTCGAGTATTTCAACGTGCCCCTGATGCGCAACGAAGAGATCATTGAACGGCCGGCCGACCAGACTACCATCACGCGGCGCTACGCCGAGGAGGCGGTGCGTTTCATCCGCGAGAACAAGGACGGGCCGTTCTTCCTGTACTTCGCGCACACCATGCCGCACATCCCGCTTTTTGCCGGCGAGGCGTTCCGCGGGAAGAGCCGCGGCGGGCTGTACGGCGACGTGATCGAGGAAATCGACTGGAGCGTGGGCGAGGTGTTCAAGACCCTAACGGAACTCGACCTGGACGAGCAGACGCTGGTGCTGTTCACCTCCGACAACGGCCCCTGGTTGCAATTCGGGAGCCACGGCGGTAGCGCGAAGCCGCTGCGCGCCGGCAAGTTCAGCGTGTATGAGGGGGGCGTGCGCATGCCGGCCATCGCCCGCTGGCCCGGCGTCATTCCGGCCGGCAGCATTTGCCGCGAGCCAGTCATGACCATCGACCTGCTGCCGACGTTCGCGCGGCTTGTGTCGGCCGAGGTGCCGGAGGATCGTCCGATCGACGGCCGGAACGTCTGGCCGCTCATCACCGGCGAGCCCGAGGCGCGTTCGCCGCACGAGGCGTATTTCTTCACAAACGGCTCGCAGGTGCATGCGGTGCGCAGCGGCCCGTGGAAACTGCAC
>SKZG01000080.1 GCA_007127495.1 Planctomycetales bacterium | reverse complement strand
GCGCCGCGGTGCTCTTTCCGGTGGTTGTTCGCTTTGCCATGCTGGTTGCCGTCGTGGCTAAGGGCGCGCTCAGAAATAACCTGGCCAATTGCATTGTAGTAGGCACACGCCGTGGGCCGTGATTCGCGAACGCCACACGGCGTGTGCCTACTACAATCTGTCCAAGTTATTTCTGAGCGCAGCTAAGGTTTGGTGGGAGGCGGTTTCCCTCGCACACTTCCAGAATCCTGCCCTCCGTTTTGGGCCCGGCCCGCGGGGCATCCGCGGAAAGGCGAGTGAAAGCGCACACCCGCAGACCGATTTCAGCCCGGCGTGTAGCTGGCACGCGGGGCACCCGAAGCAACGATCTTACTCTATCCCGTGGGGGTAGGCAACAGCCCCGCGAATGATCCCGTTGCGGCTGCCTCGCGAGCGACAAGTCCGGCCCCCATGCGGCTATCGACCATTCCCTTAGCCCATTGAAGGGGCTTTGGCGCTGCGAATTGGTGCCATGACTTCCACGTTTTCCGTGTTTTAACGTAATACCGCCACAAGCCCCAATGCAGTCGGCAACGCCCAAATGGGTCGGAAGCGTCCGGAACACCGTTATTCCGCCTCCAATATGGGGTGCATTCGGGCATCGGGGCATCCTGAAAACTGCTTCGATTCGCCTGAAGCTGAGAAAACTGTCCGCGCCGCCCCGTGAACGGTTACAAGCAGGCAAGCCGCACGAGTGGAAGCAGGTGCCCCGGGGCGAATCGGCGCACGTCCCGTTCCTGCCTCGCTTTCCCGCGGTTCATGGCACGCAGGGCGGGGGATGGACACGCGATTGAACACGCGCGGGATCCACTTGCTTGCGTTACGGGCCACTTGCTTGCGTTACGGGCCACTTGGTTGCGTTAGGGGCTTTGCCGGGCCACGGCGAGGCGTTGGGCGATGGGGGGGTGGCTGTGGAAAAGGACGACTTCCAGCCAATGGGGCGCGGGGTCGTCTTTGTTCAATCGGGCCAGCTTCAGGAACGCCGTGCGGAAAGCATCCGGTCGACCCGTCGCCCGCAACGCATACCGATCAGCTTGGCGTTCGAAGTGGCGGTTCAGCGCGTTTTGAAGCGGTTCGAGCAGTAGGCCGAACAGGGTCAGGCTGAACATGATCAGCGGCAGCGCGGCGACGGACAGGTTGGCGTAATCGAGCGGACCGCCCACCCACCAGGCCAGCGCCCGATCGACCAGCCAGAAACCGGCGGCGCTGGCGAGCAGCCCGGCAGCCATGAGTTTCGGCAGGTGGCGATGCGCATGATGCCCGATCTCGTGGGCGAAGACGACGGCCGTTTCCTCGACGGTAAACTCGTCCAGAAGCGTATCGCCCAACAAGACGCGCCGGGTACGGCCCAACCCGGCTAGCATCGCATTGGCCTTCACCGTCTCAGCGCTCAGGCCAAGACGGTAGACGCCGTCAATGGCCAGCCCGGCGGGCTGGGCTAGCTGGCCGATGCGTTCCGCCAAATCGGGCCGGTCGAGCTTCTCGACCTTGTAGAACAGCGGCAGAATGAGCACCGGAAACAACTGTCCCATGACCATGCTGACCAGGAAGAATGCCGCAGTGGCGATCAGCCACCAATACGGGCCGCTCAGCCAGATAACCCAAAACAGCCCAAGGAACAAGGCGAGGGCGAACGCGCCTCCCAACCCAAGCCGTTTGGCGTACCGCGTCAGCCACTGGCGGAGCGACTGCGTGCTCATGCCGTAGCGGTGCTCCAACAGGTGGCCGGAGTAAAGCGAAAGCGGAAACGACACGGCTGCGTGCAGCGCGAACACGACGACATACAGCGCCGCCAACCGGAGCGTGTCGAAGCGGTCCAGCCATGCCATGCCCGAAAGCCATGCATCGATCGGCCGGGCAAGCAGTAGTGCCGCCACGGCGAGGTACGCGAGGTCGAGGGCCTTATCGGCCAGGTCGCAGCGGAGCTGCGCGCGGCCATAGCGTTTCGCCTCGGCGAGTTGCTCCGGCGTCATGGGCTCCGCTTCCGGCCCAGACGCGTCGCCCGCGGGGTCGCGGTGGGTTTCCGATTCGGGCATGGCCGTCGCCTCCGCGTGCAGGATCTACGGTTTTCGCACGGCCCAGGTCCAGTGCCGGTCGCTGGTCGCGACGACGGTTGTTGGGGCCGCTCCCAGCTTTGTCACCAGCGCGCGCATCTCGTCGAGCGTGAGGGCGGCGTGCAGCGAGTCGGCAAACAGTTTGCGCTGGTGGTCGTTGGCGTCGGCGGCGTACGTGTCGACAAGCTGATGCAACGTCGTTTGATTGGCAGGGCGAAGCAGGTCGCGCGCGAAGATGAGCCCTCCGGGGGCGACGACGCGCCACATCTCGCCCAGCAACTCGAGCGGCTGGGGAACATGGTGCACGATGCTGTTCGAGATGACGGTGCGGAAATGCCCGCCGGCGTACGCCAGCCACCTCGCATCGACCTTCTCCAAGCGAATTTGCCTGCCCAGTCCAGCATGAGCCACGTTATTGCGGGCCAACTCGACCATGTGCCTGGCGGCATCGACGGCCAGGACGCGCGCCTCCGGGGCACGGCGGCACAATTCGATAGGTATCTGGGCCGTGCCGGTTCCCACGTCGAGCGTCCGGCTCAGGTCGGGCTGCTCGGCCAGCAGGTCGGTCACGAAGGCGCCGTTCACGCTGCGGTGGTCCATCGAGTCGTAGTCGACGGCCTCCTCGCGGGTGTCCATGGCTTCGTTTTCAAGAATGCGGGGCAGCATGATCGGTGGGGGGTGCGGGAATGGATTCGCCTTGCAAGAGTTCCTCGACCGACTGGCGGCGCCGGATGAGGTGGGGGCCGTCGCTTCGCAACAGGACCTCGGCGGCCAGGGGCTTCGAATTGTAATTGGAACCCATGACGAACCCGTAGGCGCCGGCGTTTTCGATGACCAGCAGGTCGCCCACGCGGGCTTCCGGCAGCCGCCGCGCGACCACGAAGCCGCCCTCCTCTTGCGTGAAAATATCGCCCGACTCGCACAAGGGCCCGCCCACGATCACGTCGCGGTGGGAACGCGCGGTGTCGCCGTCGGCCGGGGTGATCGCCATGGGATGATAGGCACCGTACAGGATCGGCCGGGCGAGGTTGTTGAACCCGGCGTCGACAAGGTAGAACGTGTTGTCGGCCTGCCGCTTGACCGCGCGGATTTCAGCGACCAGGTAGCCGGCCTCGGCGGTCAGGTAGCGGCCGGGCTCGATTTCCAGTCGGACGGGATGCCGGAACCGGTCTTCGAGGCGGAGCCGGGTTGCATTCCATCGCTCGTAGTAGGCGTCGAGGTCCACGTACCGCTCACCGGCCTGATAAGGAACCGGGAGGCCGCCGCCGGCACTGATCGAGGTTACCTGGGGCCCAGCCTCCACGGCAGCCGTCTCCATGGCTTGGCATACACGGCTGAGGTGCTCCAGGTCGGTGCCGGATCCGATGTGCATGTGCAGGCCGGCTACCGTCAGGCCGTATTGCTGCGCCCGCGCCACACATTCGGCAAGCTGCTCGTGCCAGATGCCATGCTTCGACTGCTTGCCGCCGGTGTTGGTTTTCCGGCTGTGGCCGTGCCCAAAGCCGGGGTTCAGCCGCAGGGTGATCTCACGGCCCGGCGATCGGCGGCCCCACTGGTCGATCATGTCGGGCGAGCCGCAGTTGACGTGCAGGTCGAGCCGGGCGCACTGGTCCAGGGCGTCGGCGTCGAAAATGTCGGCGGTGTACACAATGGCCGGGGGCGTTCCAGCCGGGCGGTATCCGGCCCGCGTTGCCCGGTGGATTTCGCCGGCGCTTACCGCGTCGACCAGCACACCGTGGCGGCGCATCAGGTCGAGGACGGCGAGGTTCGAGCAGGCTTTCTGTGCATAACGCACGTGGTCGAACCTGGCCAGGCTGCCGATGCGTTCGACGACGACGGCTTGATCGTACACGAACAGCGGCGTCCCGAACCGGCGCGCCAGTTCGGCAACCGCGATTCCGGCGATCTCAGTTCGCGTCGTGGCCCAGGGTTCAGGCATTGGGTTACTAGAAATCGTCGAATCCAGCCGGAGCCATCATCATCTGCTGGCCCATCATAACACCCGTGCCAATGAGCCGGAGGACGCCTTCCTCCAGGGTGATGGTCGTCATGGATCCGTTGCGGATCGGGCGCGTCTGGAACTTCAGGCGGTCTTTTTCCGGCGATTGGCCTAAAGCCAGGGCCATCATTCCGGCCATCTGCTGGACCGATTCATCCTCGGCCAAGGTGGCGGCCAATTGCACGATCGGCAACAAGGCCACGCTGGCGTTCAGCGGCGACACGGCCTTGCCGGGCGCCGCCTGCGAGGCGTCGATGATCTGCTTCAGTTCGCCAGCGACGTCGCGTCCGGCGGCCAGGTAGAGGCTGTTCGGCCCGATGCCCACAATCACGTCGAGTCGGTCGCCGACCAGCCGGCGCATCGGCTCCGCGCCTTCGTCGAGTTCTTCGACCGGAACGGAGAGCACGTGAAGGTTGACGCCTGAATGCGTCTCGGCATCGAGCTTCAGATAGGCTTTGGCTTCGGGCTGGTCCTTGACAAGTTGCTCGAGGAACTGCTTCAGGAGTCCCTCGATTTTGGGCCCGTCAGCCACGTAGCCTCCAGCCACCAAGGTGAGTTGATTGGGCCCGATCTTGCCAATCATGCCGGCGTCGGTGACCTTGGCCTCCACGTTTTCTTCGAGCACTTCGAACAGATCGGCGAGGAGCTGCTCGGCAACGGCCATTTCGGCGTCGTCGAGGTCCTGTCTCTGAAGCTCTTCCTTGGCCGCGGAACGAACGCCGTTGAGCAACAGTTTCGCCTGTTCCACGTCGTCGTCGGTCAGCATTGCCGACCAGTTAGCCGAGATAGCGGCCCCCGGCTGGTCAAAGCCCGCGAAGTTGGTTGTGGTCTGTTGCAGTTGAGCGAACTGTTCCGCCGTCTTCGTATCCGGCAATGCGGTAACCGCGACTTCGATCACCGCTTCCCCGGCGTCTGCGTCGATGCGCAGGCCGAACAGGAAGCGGTCCAACTCATTGATCATGGTGGTCACTTGCTGAATGGACCGCTCCGTCATGGCCCGGCGGAGGGCATACTGTTCCTCCGTTTCGCCGGGCTGCTGCTGCATTCCCAGGGCGGCACCGACGCCGAGTTGGGCGATGATCATTTGGCGAACCGATTCAGGAAGATTGGAGACGTGTGCCATGACGGCGATGTCGTGCTTGCCTGGCAGCGGAGCGATGGCTTGCATCGGATCCTCCGGCAGAAGGTCCAGCGTGTCGGCCTGGTCGACCAAGACGGCCCAGCCGGCCCGCTCCTTCATGACCAGGGGCTGCATTGGGGTTTGCACCTCGTACGTGCCGTCGTCCTGCTCGGTGGCTTGCAGATTGAGCGCGCCGAGGGTGTCGGCGAGTGCTCGGATGTCGTTCGTCGGCAGGAACACCGCCACGGAGAACTCATCGTCACTCGTGTACACCACGGCGCCCCACGGCCGCTTTAAGTCCAGCCCTTGGAGCCCTCGGCCGGCGGTGCCCAATGTGACAACCCCGTCGAGGGCCTCGGCCAACTCCGGACTGTCCAGCAACTGGCCGAGGTATCGGACATCGGCCCGCAGGGCCTCGTAGCCGGAAAACGAAACGGCCACAACCGGCTTGGCCTCCTGGGCCGGGCAAAGGCTTTGCATCACCAGAACCAGCACCATGGCCGGCAACGAAAACAGTTTCTTCGTCATCACTCGATCTCCTTGTAAAAAATGGAAAGAGGCGATGCAAACATTCGCAAACGCCGGTTCACCGGAATCAGCCCGAGGGCGTTACTTCCAAGTAGTATAAACCATTCTGTGCTGTGAACAATCGGACCCGCTCAGCGTTCCCGGTAGGTGATTCGCCCTTTGGTGAGGTCGTAGGGTGAAAGCTCCACCCGCACACGGTCGCCCGGCACAATTCGGATGAAGTGCTTGCGCATCTTTCCCGCCACGTGGGCAATGACCGTATGGCCGCTTTCCAACTGCACTCGAAAGCGCGTATTGGCCAGAGCCTCGGTCACCGTCCCTTCTACCTCAATAGCTTCCTCTTTTTTGGGCATACACCAACTCCGCGACG
>SKZG01000327.1 GCA_007127495.1 Planctomycetales bacterium | reverse complement strand
GTCGCGGAGCCCCAATCGTGGGGCCATTGTGCCACTCTTCCGGTGAAGCCCGTGAAAAGTTTACCTAAGCGTTATTGTCGCACGAAAGGCGTGGCAGGCCAAGAGGCATCGCCGCATTGTTTGCGGCGGAATCGTTCACTGCCCGGCCGGGGATTTGTCCACCTTTTGGCCAGGAGCCGTTGGTTCCAAGAGAACGACGGTTGCCAAACCATATCGACAGCCGCCGTCTGCTCGGGTATGCTAATGGAAGCACGCCGATGGTGGCTGCGCGGCTCGCCAGGAGCTATGTGACACCCCCACCTTAATGCCACTCACCCACCGCGTTTTACACGCCAATACGCATGATCCGCAAAGAAACCAGCGAAGGCGTTGGCTATAGCATCGTTGAGCTTGGCCAAGTACGTCACGTGTTTGCCAGCGCCGTACCCCGTGGCGGTGGCAATTTCGAACAACAAACGCATGATGCGTTAAGGACCATCGCAAACGTAATCGACCTGGAAGGCACGCGCGGCTCCATCGTGCACCAAGCGGTCTTCCTGCGTGATATCGAGCAAACGGACGCCTGCCGTGCGATCATCGAACAGTTTTACGGCTCCGAACTGCCTGCGACCAGCTACATCCCTCAGCCGCCGTGCAACAACAAGCTGATTTCCATTGAGGCGCTTGGCGTGGGACGAAAATTCGACGGGGTCGAAATCCGTCGGCTTTCCGATCGCATGGTGGTCACCAGCCACGACGGCGTCGAGTGGGTTCACCTTGCCAACGTCGTCCCGCGCACGGCGACCGCGACCGTTTACTCGCAAGCCCTGGATGTGTTTGAGCAGTTGGCGGCTGGACTGGATGAGCATGGCTATTGTTTCGATCAGGTCATTCGCACTTGGCTGTACCTTGGCGATATCGTTGGACCCGAAGGCGACACGCAGCGTTACAAAGAGCTTAACCGGGCGCGGACCGACTTTTTTCAAAACCGTCGATTTGGGGCCAACCTGTTACCCGAAGGATGGCGGAATCGAGCGTACCCCGCCAGCACGGGAATCGGCTCGGACGGCCGCGGATTCATGGCAAGCTGCATCGCGCTGGCCACCACGCGGTCCGATATCAAACTGATTCCCCTGGAAAACCCGGAGCAGGTTTCGGCATTCGACTACGGCCGGCACTATAGCCCGGAAAGCCCGAAATTCGCTCGAGCCATGGTCGTGGCCGGCAACGAAACGGCCACCACGCTAATTTCCGGCACGGCCAGCATTACCGAGTCGGAAACTCGGCACAAGGACGATGTCAGCGCCCAAACGGGGCAGACCCTCGACAATATCGAGACCTTGATTGGGCATGACAATTTCGATAAACACGGTTTGCCCGGCCTGGGGGCCACGCTGCACGACCTGGCTCTGGTTCGCGTGTACATCAAGCGGCGGGACGACTACCTCCAAACCCGGGCGGTTTGCGAGCAGCGGTTGGGCGACGTGCCCGTCGTGTATGCCGTGGCCGATGTGTGCCGACCGGACTTGTTGGTCGAGATCGAGGGAATCGCCTTTTCGCAACGAGCCGGTTGACCACAAAGAGTTGACCGCGGCGTTTACGATTGTCGATTGCGAGCCAGCAGAACCGTAGTAGCCCCATGACACTCCACACCGTTTACCGGCCGTCGCTTGCGCTGCTGACCGACTTGTACCAGCTTACCATGGCTTTCGCGTACTGGAAGCGCGGAATCGGCGAGCGCGAGGCGGCCTTCCACCTGTTTTTCCGCAACAACCCGTTCGAGGGCGGCTATGCCGTCGCCGCCGGTTTGGCCGGTGCCGTCCAATTCCTCGAACGGTTCCGGTTCGACGCTGCCGACCTGGCCTACCTGGCCGAATTGCAGGGAAACGACGGCCGTCCGCTGTTCGAGGCGGCCTTCCTCGATCACCTCGCCCGCATGTCGTTCTGTTGCGATCTCGACGCGATGCCTGAAGGAACGGTCGCATTTCCGAATGAACCCCTCGTGCGCGTCACCGGTCCGCTCGTGCAGGCGCAACTGCTTGAAACGCCGCTTTTGAACCTGGTCAACTTTCCCACGCTCATCGCCACGAAGGCGGCGAGGATCGTCCAGGCGGCCGAGGGCGATCCGGTGCTCGAATTCGGCCTGCGCCGCGCCCAAGGCATCGACGGCGGCCTGACTGCTGCGCGGGCGGCTTACCTGGGCGGGTGCGCCGCCACCTCGAACGTGCTCGCCGGCCAGGTGCATGGAATCCCCGTCAAAGGCACACATGCGCACAGTTGGGTCATGTGCTTCGACGACGAGCCCGCTGCGTTCCAAGCTTACGCCGAGGCCATGCCGAACAACTGTGTTCTGCTGGTCGATACCTACGATACCCTGCAAGGCGTGCGCAACGCCGTGGCGGTAGGGCGCCGCTTGCGCGAGCGGGGGCACGAACTGGCAGGCGTCCGGCTCGACTCGGGCGACCTCGCCCGACTGAGTATCGAAGCCCGGCGAATACTCGACGAAGGGGGCTTCCCCAAGGCAAAGATTGTCGCCAGCAGTGACCTCGACGAATACTCAATCGCCCGCCTCAAGCGCCAGGGCGCGAAAATCGATGTGTGGGGCGTCGGCACCCGGCTTGCCACCGCCGACGGCCAGCCGGCACTGGGCGGCGTCTACAAGCTCTCCGCGATCCGCGATGGCAGTGCGCAGCCTTGGAGCTACCGCGTGAAGCTTTCCGAGGGGCGGTTGAAGACATCCACCCCCGGCGTGCTCCAGGTCCGCCGCTACCTCGCCGAGGGAACGGCCGTGGGCGACATGATCTACGACGTGGACCACCCGCCCGGCGAAAAGGCGATCCTCGTCGATCCTGCCGACGAAACCCGCCGGAAGCCGCTGCCTGTGGACGCCGCGACGGACGACTTGCTGACTCCGGTATTCCGGCAGGGCCGCCGCGTGGCGGACGTGCCCTCGCTCGACGACGCCCGCCGGCGCGCCGGGCAACAACTGGGGCTCCTGGCTCCGGGCGTCAAGCGGTTCGAGAATCCTGACGACTACCCAGCCGGGTTGGAGTTCGGCCTGCATGAGCGGAAACAGAAGTTGATTCGAGACGCGGGCCACGGAGCGAGGGCCTGAACGGTCCCTAAGCATCGGCAAAGAAATAGCTGTCCGATGTCCCCTCTCCCTCGGTGGGAGAGGGCAGGGTGAGGGGGAAGAAAATGTGCTCGCTATTTCTTTGCCGATCCGTGAACCCCGATCCGTGAACCCCGCCTAGCTTTTTCGCGTGCCTTCGGCTAGGATGGGGGTCATTGGGAGTTTTGTCGCCTCTTCCGTTTCTGGGGTGCAGGCCGCTTTAATGTAGCAGGCACACGCCGTGTGCCGTAACGAAAACGAAGGCCGTCTGCAACCCGGAAACGGGAGAGCCATTTCATCTCGGCCTTTGCATCCGCGCTTCTGAACCATGACGCGTATTCGTGTTGCCGCCGCTGTACTGAACCAAACGCCGCTGGATTGGTCGGGTAATCAGGCCCGCATTCTCGAAGCGATCGAGCGCGCCCGCGCTGCCCGCGCTCAGGTGCTGTGCCTGCCGGAGTTGTGCCTAACCGGATACGGTTGCGAAGACGCCTTCCACGGGCCGGGGCTCCTCGCGACGGCGCTCGACGTGCTCCGTGAAATCGTCCCGTCCACCGGCGGAATGATCGTCAGCCTGGGGCTGCCGCTGATGCATCGGAGCGGCGTCTTCGACTGCGTTTGCCTAGCGGTCGACGGGCAGATAGCCGGCTTCGTGGCAAAGCGGTTCCTCTCGGGCGACGGCCTCCATTATGAGCCGAGGTGGTTCAAAGCCTGGCCGCAGAAAGTACGCGACGTAACCCGCGTGGAGGGCAAGCCATATCCTATCGGCGACTTGGTGTTCGATTGCGGCGGCATCCGAATTGGGTTTGAGATCTGCGAAGATGCTTGGGCGGCCGCGCGCCCCGGCGGCGGCATGATGCCCCATGCTGTCGATCTGATTCTCAACCCCAGCGCAAGCCACTTCGCATTCGGGAAGTTCGAGGTGCGCCGGCGACTGGTGCTCGAAGGATCGAGGGCATTCAGCACCAGCTATGTGTACTCGAATCTTTTGGGCAATGAGGCAGGGCGGATCGTGTACGATGGAGGCGCGTTGATTGCCTCGGCGGGTCATTTGCTGGCCCAAGGATCGCGATTCTCCTACACGCCCGTTGAGGTCGTCACCGCCGTGGTCGACGTGGCGGCTACCCGAATGCGGTCCGCCCGGCTTGCCAGCTACCAGCCCGAACTGGGCGCCGATCGAACCGCCGAGGTGGCATGCCCGTTCGATTGGCCTGACGTGGCGCCTGAACCCTTGCTGGTCCGAGCAGCGGAATGGGAGTCGAGTCCGAAGCTGAAGGAAGAGGAGTTTACCCGAGCCGTCGCACTTGGCTCGTTCGATTATTTGCGCAAAAGCCGCTCGCACGGATTTGTGGTCAGTCTCAGCGGCGGAGCCGATTCCTCCGCAACCGCGTGCATGGTGGCGCTGATGGTCCAACTGGCATGCAATGAATTGGGCGACGAATGGTTCCAGGATGCGTTGGTGCATATCCCCGCTTTGCGCGGCTGCGTAAACCGTAGCGAGTACGTCCGCCGTCTGCTCCACTGTGTTTACCAGGCTACGGAGAACAACAGTCCGACCACGCGCAACGCGGCAGCCGCCGTGGCGGCAGCCATTGGGGCGGAGTTCTCCGAAACCCGGATCGACTCTCTAGTTCAGGCCTATGTCGAGATGATCGAGAAGCCTTTCGGCCGCAAGCTCACCTGGGAAACCGACGACACGGCGCTCCAGAATATCCAGGCCAGGGTGCGCGCGCCCGGTGTGTGGCTGTTGGCGAACTTAAAGCGGGCCCTGTTGCTCTCAACCAGCAACCGGAGCGAGGCAGCCGTTGGATACGCCACGATGGACGGCGATACATGCGGCGGTCTCGCCCCCATTGCCGGCATCGATAAGGCATTCCTGCGACGCTGGCTCGTGTGGCTCGAAACAGAGGGCCCCGCCGGTTTGGGGCCGATTCCCGCATTGGCCGCCGTGAACCAGCTTCAACCCACCGCCGAGCTGCGCCCGCTCGACTCGGGTCAAACCGACGAGGACGACCTCATGCCCTACCCCGTGCTCGACGCCGTGGAGCGGGCCGCCATTCGCGACAAACAGCCGCCGCGCGAGGTGTTCCGGCAGGTCCGGTCCGAGTTCCCCGAGTTTTCACCGGGGCAGTTGTGCGGGTTCATCGAGCGGTTCTTCCGCCTTTGGTGCCGCAACCAGTGGAAGCGGGAGCGTTATGCCCCGTCGTTCCACGTCGATGACGAGAATCTCGATCCCAAAACCTGGTGCCGCTTCCCGATCCTCTCCGGCGGGTTTCACCGGGAGTTGGCCGAGTTACGCGAGTATGTAAGCACGCTACCGGAATGAACGCTCCTTCCTGGAATCGCACGTGATGAAGGCACTGATCCTCACGGACTTACAGAACGACTTCTGCCCCGGAGGCGCGCTCGCGGTACCCCACGGCGACGCCGTCGTTCCGCTAGCCAACCGGCTGCAACCGTGCTTCGATCTGGTCGTTGCCACCCAGGACTGGCACCCCGCCGACCATGGCAGCTTTGCTGCGAACCATCCCGGCAGCGAGCCGGGCGAGACCATCGATCTGGACGGGCTTGAGCAGATTCTGTGGCCCGTACACTGTGTGCAAAGCACCGCCGGCGCCGAGTTCCATCCCGATCTTGATACGTCGAAAGTCGACCGCGTTTTCAGGAAGGGGACGGACCCGCGAATCGACAGCTATAGCTGCTTTTTCGACAACGGCCACCGAAAGGCAACGGGGTTGGGCGATTACTTGAAACAGAAGGGTGTAACCGACGTGTATCTTTGCGGCCTGGCGCTCGATTACTGCGTGAAGTTCTCCGCGCTGGACGCCGCAGCGCTGTGCTTCACCACGTGGGTCATTGAAGACGCCTGCCGAGGAATCGACAAGCAGCCCGGCGACGTGGCGCGGGCGTTGGAGCAGATGCAAAGCCAAGGGATCCGCATCGTCCGATCCGACGAAATCATGAGGTAGCATGATTCCACTTCCGCCAAACGACCGTGGCCGCCGCGTGCTCGCCGAAGGACGCTATGTCC
>SKZG01000576.1 GCA_007127495.1 Planctomycetales bacterium | reverse complement strand
CGAAAGGGTGAAGGCGGCGAACACCATCGCGGCATCGTTAGTTCGGCCGCTTCTGTTATGGCAAATTGCTTCAATGGGGCCGCGGCTTTTCAGCCGCGGAAACGGCGGCGAACCGCTCGCACGTGGGGACCATCGTGGTGTCCCGGATACTCGACGGCCGTGGGCTAGGACGCTTCGGGGCCCTGGGGATGGTGCCCGCGCCGAATCGCATCTTCACGGAGTGCCAAAGTGTCCCGCCGCTTTTGGCGCGCGAGGTACCCCCTATTGACTGCCACCGATTCGTTCCTGAAACTCGGCGGTAGCACGCGGGACCGAACGGCACGGATGGTTGCTACCGAAACGCGGAGCCAAGGGAGCCGGCGTTGGCCCCCGGATTCTTCACCGTAACGCGGGTATTTGCAGCACCGACCCGCAAGAAAGTGCGTTTCGCAATGGGTCGATTGTTCGTAAGAGCATACACCATAGTCACTTAGGGGGTTGACGCTCCCGTCGTGGATTACGCCGCGGCTTAGGAGGAACCTCGCCAGGAGCCAACGAGTCCACCTGCCCCCCAAATGAGCTGCAGTCAAAGGGTAGGCGCACCGCGGCTGGAACGGCCCACCGAACGCAGAGGGCGCTAGGTTTCTTGTGGTAGGTCATTGACTCCGCAGGCTTTTCAGCCCATGATATAAAGAGATGGCCACCGGGACGGATGCCGGCCGAATATATGTATTGATGAACCGCATCGGAAGTGGTACTCTACGCAACGTCCATCCAGCCAGGGGTGTCGATATGACACTTGATGACATTGTTCGCGACCGTGTGAACGAGTTCCATCGGCACGAAGTGGTCATGCGCGAACACCAGGAGGCCATGGAATGCTGCGAGTGCGAGGCGTTCCTCCAGTTAGGAATCGACGCATTCCACTGGCTGATCTGGCTTGACAGGCGCACTCGACGCGCCGTTTTGTCGGGCGAAGTCGAGCACTCAGAGGCTACCGACGACGAACTTCGCGCCCAATTTCGTCGGTGGCTTGAGCCGTGTCGCGACGCACACAACTGGGTTTGGCGCCAGCAGGAGCGCGGCTACCATCTCGAGAATCTTGGGGAGTTCGAGAAGTGCTACGAGGAGGTGCGGGCCATAGTCGACGCGTTCGAGACTGTTGACGAATTACCTCAATCCTTCGTCGCTTTGCGAGATAAAGCGCTGGAAGACTTCCGCCATGGACAGACTGCCGAGTTCATTTAGGCAGCAGAATCAAACGACCCGTGAGTATCGCGAACAGTACAAGCGGCTTCCCCGGGACGTGCGGGAGTTGACGCGACAAGTCGCTTTGCGGTTCCATACCGATCCGCAACTTAGTTCACTGCGCCACCACGAGTTGAAGGACCGCAAGACAGGGAGTCACCGGCCGGGCACTTGGTCCGTCAGTATAACCATGCAGTATCGCGCGCTGTATGTGAAAAACGGTGATATCCATATCTGGTACTGGATCGGCACACACGCAGATTACAACCGATTCACAGGCGGAAAAGGTTGAACGGCCTGCAGCACATAGAATGCGGTCGGAGTTCCCCCTGAGCGTTCGATGGCGTTAACCGCATGAATGCCTCGTCGGTGTTCATTTCGCGGCCCCACGCCCATGCTGTACGAAAGCCCCGCCCCGGCCAACTCATCAAGTCTCCCCCCCGTCGTTCGGGGCGCGCCTTTCGCATTGCCGCCCTACCTGCCAAGCGGAAGCGTGAATCCCACCCTCAAGCCCCGAGGCCGACCGGGAAAATGTAACGGACAGCTTTGTTTAGCGCGGGGGAACGGCAGGAGCTAGCTTCCGCGGGCAGCCTCGACTATACTGGAGAGAGCGTTCGCCGGCTGCAAAATGGCCCCGTCTCCGGCCGGCTTGTGACCGGTTCCGTCTCTTGAAAGTATTGGCCCGTTGGGAGGTAAGAGAATTGAAATGGTAAGTATTGCCAAGTGCCCAAGGTGTCATCAGTTCGTTTCGACGCCCGAAGGCGTCGATCTGGACGCGATGGTCAAATGCCCTTTTTGCGACGCAGAGTACGCTTTGCGCGAATCGCTGCCGCCGGCGCTGATTCCGGTTGGCGCCGTCCCGACCGCCGTTGAGGAGGGCCCTGCCACAGAGCGCCCGACGCCCGACGCCGCGGCGCCGGCTACGGCCGAGACCGGTACGGAAGCCGTGGAACCGGCCGTCGCCGCACCATCGGTTCCCGAGAGCGGCACCGAGGCGGCTGAGCCGGCCGCTGAAGCTACTGCTGAGCCGACTGCCGAGGGGGACGCGACAACGCCTGCAACGCCCGAGCCCGACGAAGCCAAGCCCACCACCGCAGCGGCCGAGGATGACGGCGGCATGTTCGATTTCTTACATCAGGGTCCTGAGGCTTCGGCGCCGACGGAGGGTGCCGTCGACGTTGGTGCCACGGTGGATCCCGATTTGCCGTCGTTTGCCGATTCCGACACGCCCGGCGATGCCGGCGAGGGGGCGCCGGTGTCGTCCCTTGCGGCACGTCCTCGGCGCCGCAATGAAAAAAGCATGGCCAAGGAGATGATCGGCGCGATCGTCGGCGGCATCGTCGGCCTATCGATCGGGTATTACGCTCTGAATCTGTTGGGGGGCGAGCGGTTCGATTTTCTGAATATCTGGCTGCCGGGCGTCAGCCATACCCAAAAGTATTGGATGAGTGAACAGGGCGGCGATGAGGCCGGTCGGAACGAATTGGACAGTGCGGCCGATTCGTTCGCATTTTCGCCGACCGAGCCCCAAGAAACGGAACCGCAACCGCCCGAGCCCGCCTCGATGGCAAGGGTGGAGCCGCTCGACGAATTGCCGCCGGCCGCGCTGCCCGAAGTCGAACCGGAAGCCGAGCCGGAGCCGCTCGCGCCGGAGTACATCGGCCCCCGGCATCGCGGGTCGTACAGTTTGTCCGAGTTGGGCGAGGCCTTGAAGACCGCCGACGCCGAATTCCGGGACCTCCAGGAGCACGAGCGACTGAGCGATGCGTTGTATGAGGAACTTTGCCGGTTGGCGGAGCGGCTGACCTTCGTCGATGTGGAGCCGGACGCGCCGGGGCTGTTCGATCGGCAACTTGCCGCGGCGTCGATGTTCGAAGATTTGGCCCTTCAACCCGGCCGGTTCGACGAGGTGGCAGCTCGGGCGAAGGCCCGCCTCGACGATCTCGATACGGCCGACGGCGGCATCGTGATTGCCGGGACGACCGGCCGCGAATTCACGCGCGACGGAATGCACGGCGCGATGCTCGCCGTGCCCGGCGCGCCAGCCGGGTACAACGTTCTTAGTGACAAGCCGTTGGGTACGGACGAAGGCGATTCGGTGCTCATCGCCGGGGTGGCCGTGACGCATCCGAGCGAGAACCTCGTCGGATATCCCGGGACCAGGCCGGTCGCCATTTGGACGGGCTTGGCCGTCCGACTCCCCAAACCCTTCGACGATCTCGACGAGCTGCCGTAACCGTTCACGGCCCGGTCCGATGCCTCAATGCATATTCGGGATAGCGTGTCGCGGGTGGTTCTGTGGCGAGGCAAAACGGTGTACGATCAACGGCTATGAGCGAAAGTGAACTGAAAACGCAGACGGCCGTCGCCTCGCCGCCCTCCACGGAGGAGCCGCCTGAGCCCCCATATAGGGCTCTGGTCGTCGACAATGACCCCTCGCACGCCGAGACCGTGGCCGAAAGCCTCGAGCGTGTCGGATTCGAGTGCCGGGTGGCGACGTCGGGAACCGCCGGGGCCGAGGCCGCGGAACAATCGGCCTTCGACGTCGTGGTGACGGACTTGGTGA
This sequence comes from Planctomycetales bacterium, assembly GCA_007127495.1. Classification (GTDB taxonomy): domain Bacteria; phylum Planctomycetota; class Planctomycetia; order Pirellulales; family Thermoguttaceae; genus PWXP01. Next base: position 2,336 of record SKZG01000576.1, on the reverse strand, counting down.
TGAACGACGTGGACGGGCTCGGCGTGCTCCAGCGTGCCAAGAATGCCCAGCCCGAGGCCCAGGTTATTCTGGTCACCGGCCACGGCACCGTCCCGTCGGCCGTCGACGCCATGCAGCGGGGGGCGTTTAGCTACTTGCTCAAACCGCTGGATATCGGCCAGCTTCGGGCGGCGGCGCAGCGGGCGGCAGAAACTTCCCGCTTGCGGCGTGCGAACCTCGAGCTGCGGCGCCGGCTCGACGAGCGATTCGGCTTCGAGGGAGTCGTCGGCGACAGTCCCCAAATGCGCAATGTTCTGGAACGGCTGAAGCGAATCGCCCCCACCAACGCCGCCGTGCTCATTCAGGGCGGGACCGGCTCCGGCAAGGAACTGGTCGCCCAGGCCATTCACCAGAACAGCCCGCGAAAGGACAACCCCTTCGTGGCGCTGAATTGCGCCGCGTTGAGCGAGAATATTCTGGAGAGCGAGCTATTCGGGCACGTGCGCGGGGCATTCACCGATGCGTCGAGCGACCGGGTGGGCAAGTTCGAGTACGCGCATCGAGGGACCATTTTTCTCGACGAGGTGGGCGACATGCCCATGGCCACCCAAATCAAACTGCTCCGCGTGCTCGAAAACGGCGAGATCACCCGCGTTGGCTCGAACCAGCCCATCCAAGTCAACGTGCGGTTGCTTTCGGCCACGAATCGCGACCTGGAAGACGCGATCGAGGCGGGCACGTTCCGCCGCGACTTGTACCATCGGCTGAAGGTGATAACCATCCGTTTGCCGTCGCTCCGCGAACGCCGGCAGGATATCCCCATCCTGATCGACTACTTCATCAAGCAGTTCGTGAAGCAGCACGGCAAGCAGGTTCGGGGCATGACCTCGGCGGTGCGGCGACGGCTGGCCGCGTTCGACTGGCCTGGCAACGTGCGCCAGCTTCGCAACGTGGTGGAAAGCATGGTGGTGGTCGACTACGACGGCCTGCTCGACCTGGACGACCTGCCCGACGAACTCGCCGACCCCGAATCCTGTGCCGACTCGGACCGGCCGCTGGAGACGGGTTCCCTGGCGAAACTGGTCGGTAAACCGTTGGACGAAATCGAACGTTTGTTCGTCACCGAAACGCTCCAGCTTGCCGGCGGCAACCGCGAGGAGGCCGCCCGCATGCTCGGCATCGGCGAACGCACGCTGTACCGAAAGATCAAGCAATACGGCCTTTGATCGCCCAATGCCCATTCGCCAATTATCCCGATCGCTGATCAACAAGATTGCCGCGGGCGAGGTCGTGGAGCGTCCGGCAAGCGTTGTGAAGGAACTGATGGAAAACGCCATCGACTCCGGAGCGTCGCGCATCGATGTTTCGGTCGAGAAGGGCGGAATGGATTTGGTTCGCGTTGTGGACAACGGGCACGGCATCGCGGCCGAGGAGCTTCCACTTGCCGTGGCCAGCCATGCCACGAGCAAGATCACCGAAGCCGACGACCTGTTCCGCGTACACACGTTGGGCTTTCGCGGCGAGGCACTGGCCTCGATCGCCGAGATCAGCCGCACCGTGCTGCGCAGCCGGACACACGAAAGCCCCGCCGGCGCGGAATTGGAAGTGACCGGCGGGCAGGCGAGGCCGGCCGCTCCGTGCGGCTGCCCGCCGGGGACGCTGGTGGAGGTCCATAATCTGTTCTACAACACGCCGGTGCGGCGCAAGTTCATGCGGACCGTAGCGACGGAGTTCGGCCACGTGAGCGAAGCGTTCACCCGCATCGCGCTGGCCGCTCCGCAGGTCCACTTTTCTTTGAAGCACAATGACCGGACGGTGTTCGATCTGCCGGCCTCGGAAGGACAACTGGACCGTATTGCCCGCTTCTTCGGCCGCGAATTGGCGGACCACCTGATCTACGTCGAGAGTGCCGACGGCGAGCTGCGGCTTTCCGGCTACGCGGCCCACCCCAGCCAGAGCCGGAGCAATAACCGGATGCAGTACGTGTTCCTGAACGGCCGGCACATTCGCGACCGAGCGCTGCAGCATGCCCTGGTTGAGGCGTATCGCGGCTTGTTGACCGTGGGTCGCTATCCGATCGCCTTCCTCCGGTTCATCATGCCCCCGGACCTGGTTGACGTGAACGTCCACCCGACCAAGCTGGAGGTCCGTTTCCAAGACTCGGGCCGGCTTTACAGCCAACTGCTTTCAACGCTTCGCGGCAAGTTCCTGACGACCGACCTGGATACCCGCGCGCTGGGCCCGGGTTCTCCGGCAGGTTCGGAGGCAGACGACCGGGCCGGGCAGATGCGGCAGGAGTTGGTGGACTGGGCGAAGGGCGAGGTTGCCTCCTGGGGCCGGACCGGCGACACGGCCGG
>SKZG01000314.1 GCA_007127495.1 Planctomycetales bacterium | reverse complement strand
GCCAGCATAGCCGGCCTCGATAGTAACATTTTTATAAACATGGTGTTTACCCTCCAAACTGAAGGTTTGCAATTCTGTTCCCGACGTGTCCAACCGGCAACGCACCGTCGCCCGATCACTGCACCGCAAAATGCGCGCCAATAACAGATCCCTTTTCCCCTTGGCGAAACCGAGCCCCGTGGTCGGCACATCCGCGTGTAGAAACCCAAATGCCTCGACGTTTCAGTCGCGAAGCGTTATCAAATCGACGACAGCGCGTTATCCTTTCCGCAACGGACCCACCGGCCGGTTTAGGCCCCCGCGCCGAGGAGGCCAGCCGCAACTACGGCACCTTCCTCGACAATAAGCGCACCTGCCAGGGTCCGCAACGGCGTCGCCACGACGAACTGCCCTCCCCGCTCGGCCGCGACAGGCAACTCCACGGGCATATAGCGCTCGGAAGTGCCCCGCCAGCGGTTCAGTTGCCCTTCAATCGGCGTTTCAATTAGAACCTGGAGGGGACGGCCGATGAGGCTGTTGAGGTATTGCCGTCGAACTCGCCGAGACAAGGTCTCCAGCAACGCCATGCGCTCGCGCTTGAGGGGTTCGGAAACCTGGTCGGGCATGGCAGCGGCAGGTGTGCCGCTGCGGGGGCTGAATCGGAACACGTGAACCTTAGCAAACCCAACCTGCTCCACGACGCGGCATGTGGCGGCGAAATCGGCGTCGGTCTCGCCGGGGAAGCCGACAATCAGGTCGGTTGTTAATGCCGGGCGGTCCAGCCGACCCTCAATCTGACGACAGCGATCGAGAAACGAGTCCACCGTGTCGCGGCGGCACATCCGACGTAGCACGTCGTCGGAACCGCTCTGTAGCGAGAGGTGCAAGTGCGGGCATACGCGCGAAGGAAACGCGGCCAGCAAATCGATCAGCCGGTCGTCCACTTCAGCCGCCTCCAAGCTGGAAAGTCGGATGCGGAACTCGCCGGGCAACTCCGCAAGACGTTGCACCAGATCGGCCAGTTTGGGGGCTGGCGCAGGCAGGTCGGCACCGTAGTGACCCAGGTGGATGCCCGTTAAAACAATCTCGCGGTGGGCGGCGTAACCACCGTACCGCGAAACCGGCGACAGCTCCCCTCCCGCGGGGCCGTTGCCCTCGCCCAGGCGACGCACCTCGGTGACCACGTGCTCGATCGGGCGGCTGCGTAGCCGCGGGCGCACTTGCGGGATGATACAGTAGCTGCATGGCATGCGACAGCCGTCCTGCACCTTCACGTAAGCCCGATGCCGCAAGCCAAAGCCGGAAATACCCACCGGGAGATTCTCCAGCCCACGCCGCGCAAGAAGGTCGGGCAACTCGGCCTTATCGCTGACAATTTCAGTCACGCCGGGCAGGCGGGCAGCTTCCTTGGCGGCGCGAGTGGCGTAGCAGCCGGTCACGATGATTTCGGCGTGCGGATTATCGCGGGCAAGTTGCCGGATGGCCTTGCGGCTTTTCGCGTCGCCCTGGGCCGTGACCGTGCAGGTATTCACCACGCACAGGTCGGCCGGCTCACCCTCGACCGCGTCGCGATAGCCCAACCGACGGAAACCCTCGCGCAGGAACTCCGTTTCGTACTGGTTGACCTTGCAGCCGAGAGTAATCGTTTTGAGCGTGGGCATATTCGTGATACCTAAGCGTTCACGGGCTTTCCGACGGCTGTCCCCTACCTCGGCCAGCGGGTGTCTTTTTTGGGGAAGGACATTGGGCAACACGATGGACCGGCCCCCGTCACACAGCGGGGAGAACTCCCCGCGCCGCCAACCCGCGAGCATTGTGCCCGCAAGGGGCTACGAGTCGCCGGGGACCGGTTCGATGGTCGCCCACATGGAGCCCTTACAGCCGTCAATCAAGTCGTCCTTGCCATAGGCATGAATCTGGTCGCGTTTCAGTTCAGCGTGTTCCTTGGTGGTGGTCAGTACAATGACGCGGCCGGTGGTGTCCACCTCCTTGGCCAACAGAACCCCCTTTTCGGGCGGGTGACCAAACAGTTCCAAGAGCATCACAACCACATAGGCGTAGGTATGGTCGTCGTCATTCCAGAGGACGACATGGTAGCGAGGTTGGCGTTTCGGTCGCGCATCCTGCCGATCCCGCCGCCGCTGGACGGCTTCGGCCAGAGATTCGATCACCACACTTCCCGCTTGTTCGTCCATGGGCCTGATCCGGTAGGGCGCTCACCCCGATGCCTCAACCCGCTCTATGGATTATACTAACACGTTTGCACACAGGGCAACCGGTGCGCATCGGCCTCCCCAGGGGGGTGCGGCTGGGGGAGTAACCATTCAGAGTGACCGTTTCAATCATTTTCCATGACGGATATTGACCAATACCTTCGTCTTCATGGCGAACGCTTCGAAGCGGAACTGTGCGACCTGCTTCGAATTGCCAGCGTGAGTGCGCAGCCGGAGTGTCGAGCCGAGATCCTCCGGGCGGCCGACTGGTTGGACGCACGGTTCCGGCGGCTCGGGTTTCGTTCGGAAATTGTGGCTACCGAGGGGTGTCCGCTGGTCGTTGCCGAGTCGCCCCACGTCGAGGGGGCGCCGACCGCGCTCGTTTACGGCCATTACGATGTGCAGCCGGCCGACCCACTCGACCGGTGGACCTCGCCGCCTTTCGAACCCACTCGGCGAGGCGGCAATCTGTACGCCCGTGGCGCCACCGATGACAAAGGGCAAATGCTCACCCACCTTCTCAGCGCCGAGGCGTGGGTCGAATGCCGTGGGGCCCTGCCGCTGAACCTGAAATACGTCATCGAGGGCGAGGAAGAGGTCGGCAGCCGCAGTTTGGAAACCTACCTGGCCGGTCAAGCCGACCGCCTGGCCACCGATTGCATCGTGATCAGCGACGGCGCCCAGTTTGCGCCGGGCATTCCAGCCATCTGCTACGGGCTGCGCGGCATTGCGTACTATGAACTGCGCGTGGCAGGGCCGAATCGCGACTTGCACTCCGGATCGTTTGGAGGCTCGGTCACCAATCCGGCCGGCGCGCTGGCCAAGGTGCTGGCCGGCATGACTGACAACCAGGGGCGCGTGACAATTCCCGGCTTCTACGACGACGTAGCGCCTCTTTCCGACCAGGAGCGACGGCTGCTGGCCGAGTTGCCCTTTGACGAGACCGAGTACCTGCTGCAATTGGGTGTGACGGGAACCTGGGGCGAAGAAGGGTACACGCTGTTGGAGCGGCGATGGGCGCGGCCCGCGTACGACGTGTGCGGCCTGTGGTCGGGCTACCAAGGCGAAGGTGCGAAGACCATTCTGCCCGCCACTGCACACGCAAAGTTCAGCTTCCGCCTGGTGCCCAACCAAGACCCGCACAAAATTACCCAAGGGATCAAGTGGCTCCTGACCGAACTGTGCCCGCCGGGGATCGAACTGGAACTGGTCGACTTGCACGGGTCGCCTGGGCTGCTCGTATCGCTGGAAAGCCCGTACGTCGACGCCGCGGCCCGGGCCATCGAGCAGGCGTTTGGGCGACGGCCCGTGTTGACGCGCGAGGGTGGCTCCATACCCATCGTCGCCACGCTCCATGAAACCTTGCGGGCAGACGTCCTCCTGTTGGGCTGGGGGCAAAATGACGATAATACCCCCGCCCCCGATGAAAAACTGTCGCTGGCCGACTTTCACCGCGGCATCCGGGCCAGCGCCCGACTGTGGCAAGAACTGGCGCACGTTCCATAACCATGCACGCGGAAAGCCCACCGGTTTTCGCGGCTTCACGGCATGGTTGTTTCGTAACCCAAAACTGCGGCCGTGAGGATCGGACCTTTCTGTACCCCACAACAAATTGCTGCCATCCCCCTGAAATTACCATGCTCGACCGTAAGTATATTTTGGAAAATGCCGGCCTTGTGAAGGCGAACTGCGCGAACCGGAATGCCCAGGCCGACGTCGATCGCTTCGTGGCACTCGAAACCCAACGCCGAGAATTGCAGGCGGAAGTCGAGGACCTGAATCGGCAGGCGAATGAGGTGTCGAAGTCGATCGGCAAGGCCAAAGACGCGACTGAGCGCGAAGAACGCAAAGAGCGGGGACGCCGACTTCGAGAGGAGACAAACCAGCTTCGCGAGAAGCTCGACTCGCTGGTGACGGAAATCGACGCTATCCATCGCGCAATTCCGAACCTCTCACACCCTGACGCACCCATCGGAGAAGATGACACGAAGAATCTGGAGATCGCCCGCGGCAAGACGCCCCTGCCGCAATTCGACTTCCAGCCGTTGGACCACGTGGACCTGATGGAGAAGCTCGACCTGATTGACTTCGAGGCGGGCGCCCGCGTGGCGGGGCACGGTTTCTATTTCCTCAAGGGCGATGCCGTCTTGCTGGAACTCGCTTTGCAGCGGTACGCCGTCGGAATGCTGCTGGCTGAGGGATTCGTGCCCATGGCTACGCCCGATTTGGCCCGCAACGACGTCCTCGAAGGGACCGGTTATATTCCGCGCGGGCCGGAAACCCAAATCTACAGCATCGAGAACAGCGACCTGAGCCTCGTGGCCACGGCCGAGATTCCGCTGGGCGGCCTGCTGGCCGGGCAAACCGTCGACGCCGAAAGGCTACCGATCAAGCTGTGCGGCATCAGCCACTGTTTCCGCACCGAAGCCGGCGCGCACGGTCGGGCCACGCGCGGCTTGTACCGAGTCCATCAGTTTACCAAGGTCGAAATGTTCGCTTTCACCCTCCCGGAGGATAGTGGATCGATGCTGGAACACCTCCGCGAGTTGGAATGCCGGCTCTTTGACGGCTTGGGCATTCCGTACCGCGTGGTCGACACGGCCACCGGCGACCTGGGCGGGCCGGCCTTCCGGAAGTATGATCTGGAGGCCTGGATGCCCGGCCGCGGCGACTTTGGCGAGGTCACCAGCACGAGCAACTGTACCGACTATCAAGCCCGCCGACTCGGCATCCGCTACCGCACCAAAGGCGCGAAGGGCACGAACCTGGTCCACACGCTCAACGGCACCGCCATCGCCATCAGCCGCGCACTGATCGCCCTCTTGGAGAACCATCAACAGGCCGATGGCAGCATCTTGGTGCCTGAGGCGCTGCGCGCGTGGATGGGCAAAATGAGGATTGAGCCCGCGGCGAAATAGGCCAACCGTGTGGGTTCCCCCTGTTGCCTGTGGCGGTGGGAATGTATAAAGGGCAATCATCAGTGCTCTAAAAGATAGATATCGCGATATGGATCTGCAACTTACGAACAAAGTAGCCCTGGTAACGGGGGGATCGCGTGGGCTAGGTCGGGCCATTTGTCTGGGGCTGGCCGCCGAGGGGGCCCGGGTGGCCGTGAATTACTATCGCGACCTCGCTCGAGGCATCGACTTGGTCGACGAAGCCACCGACTTGGCCCGCGAAATCAAGCAGCGCCACGGCTCCGACGCCCTCCCCGTGCCCGGCGATATGGGCAAGCCCTCGGACATCCTGCAGATGTTCCGTTTAACGGAAACGGCGTTCGGGCCGCCGGACGTCCTGGTGAACAACGCCGGCGTATGGCCCACCGGTTTCGTTAAGGACACGACCGAAGCGCAGTGGAACTCGGTGCAGCAGGTGAACCTTACCGGGCCGTTCATCGCCAGCCGCGAGGCGGTGCGGCGTTGGATCGACGCCGGCCGGGGGGGCCGGATCGTCAACATCACGTCGCAGGCGGCGTTTCACGGATCGACTACCGGCCACGCCCACTACGCCGCGTCGAAGGCCGGGCTGGTGGCGCTGACCGTCTCGCTCGCCCGCGAGGTCGCCCAGTATGGAATCCACGTCAATGCCGTCGCCCCCGGCTTCATGCTCACCGAGATGGCCCGCGACGCCATCGACCAGCACAAGGAACAGTACCTGGCGCGCATCCCGCTCCGCCGCGTTGCCGACCCGGCCGAGGTGGCCAACGTCGTGGTGTTCCTGGCCTCCGACGCCGCCAGCTACATGACCGGCGCCACCGTCGACGCGACCGGCGGCATGCTCATGCGATGACCCAAACCACCACCATATCCCTCACCGTAAAGACACCACTGTATGCTAACTACCCTTCGTGAACTCCTCGTTCCCGCCCGAGAGCATGGCTACGCGGTTCCCGGTTTCGACTGCGTGGAAGACGTCATGGTCCGCGCCGTTCTGGAAACCGCTGCCGAACTC
>SKZG01000512.1 GCA_007127495.1 Planctomycetales bacterium | reverse complement strand
TGCTAGCCGCGGGGATTGAGTCCGGCGACGAGGTTCTGTCGGTCCCGAACGTCGACATCGCTGCGTCGGCACCTATCAGCCACACGGGGGCGGACCTGCGCTGGGTGGACATCGACCCCTCGACCCACGGTATGGATCCCGCCGCGCTCGAAGCGCGCATCGGCTCACGGACACGCGCCGTGGTCATCGTGCACATGTACGGTTATCCGGCGCGGATGGACGAGCTCCTCCAGGTGGCGCGTCGTCGCGGACTCATCGTGATCGAGGATGCTTCGCTCGCTCCCGGAGCTAGCGTCGGCGAACGTCCCGTTGGCAGCCTCGGTGATGCGGCCGCGTTCAGTCTCTCGGCGACCAAGCCTCTGAACGCCCTCGGCAAGGCCGGAGCCATCACGACGGACAACGGCGACATCGCTGAACGCGCTCGGGTCCTCGCCAACTACGGGTTCGATCTCGACTGCCTCGACGCCATCAAAGCGGGCGTGCCAGGGACGCTATTCCAGTACCGAACCGAGGGCTACAACGCAGGGATGGACGAACTCCAGGCGGCAGTGCTGACCGCGAAGCTGCCTGCTCTCTCAGCTTGGGTCGCGACCCGCCGCCGCCACGCGGAGCGCTATCGTCAGCGGCTCCAGAGTTCCCCGTCCATCGAGGTGGTTGCAGGCGCACTGGGGACGCAGCCGGCGCCACGGACATTCACGATCCGGGTGGCGGAGCGTGACCGCGTGCTTCAAGCCCTTCTTGAACGAGGCATCGCCTCGAGCCTGATGTATGTGCCGCCACTACACCAGCAGAGCATCTATGCGGACAAACGGCCACCTGAGGGATTCCCCCAATGTGATCGCATAGCGGACGAATTGCTGTGCTTGCCGTGCTACCCGGAACTCGACGAGGCCGAGGTCGACGTCGTCGCTGACGCGGTGCTCGAGATCGTGGGCTGAGCCTCGTCCAACCCGTCTATGGTAAGCAGGCGTCGAGGCGTCAGCTCCACCATCTGTCGCCATTCCGAGGTTGACAAGCCGGCCATCTCGAACTGGGGGCGGTTGCGCTCCAGTACGTGGGCGATCCCCCAGCCACCGGCGCGACGCGTCATCATCCGGTAGCACACGTCCTGGGAGAGGACGAGCTGGTGTCCCGCGCCCCGTAGCCAGAGGTCGAGCACCTCGCGGACACGCCGGTCGTCTGAAGGAAGTCGAACTGGCGCACTCGCGTGAGTGAAGGATGTCTCGAAGCCAAAGGTGTCGTACGACAGCACCACACCCTCGCGCAGCAACGTCGCCTGGTAGACCGGATCGTCGCCAGTCCCGTCCTGGTGGTAGAGGATGAGCCTCGTCGGGTCACCGCCGACGTCCATGAAGGCCGCGCCCAAGCCATCGCCAAAAAGTTCAACGCCAAGCCCTTCACACACTACCGCAAACTGCTCGAAATGAAAGAGGTCGATGCCGTGGTCAACGCCGTGCCCGACCACTGGAGGGCCATCCAGTGCATCCACGCCTGTCAGGCGGGCAAGCACGTCTATGCGGAAAAGGCGCTCACGCTCACGATCCGGGAAGGCCGCGCCATTTGCGACGCCGTGAAGAAGTACAACGTCGTGTTCCAAACCGGCAGCCAGCAGCGGTCCATGCCAGCCAACCGGCGCGCGTGCGAGTTGATCCGCAACGGGATGCTCGGCAGAATCCAAAAGGTCATCGGCGCCAATTATCCCAGCCCCTGGCGCATGAACTTGCCCGCCCAGCCCGTACCCGAAGGACTCGACTGGGACCAGTGGTGCGGCCCGGCCCCGCTGGTGCCGTACCACATCGACCTGTACTCGCCGCGGCGCAACCCGGGCTGGCTTTCCGTGTGGCCGTACTCCGGTGGCGAGATGACCGGCTGGGGCGCGCACGGCCTCGACCAGATCCAATGGGCCTTAGGCGCCGACGACGCCGGGCCCGTCGAGGTATGGTGCGAGAACGGCAAATACGAAATGCCGGTCTTCGACGAGCCGGTCAGCCGCGGGCAAGGCGAGCGTGTGTTCCGCGACAAGTTCAAAATCCATTACTTGTATCCGGAGGGCGTTGAGGTGGTGCTGGACAACGGCTCCCAGGCTGGCGGGATTTTCATCGGCGAGAAGGGGCGGCTCGAAATCCGCCGGAATAGCTTCGCCGCCAACCCCAAGGCGCTGGCCGACGCCGAACTGCCCAACGACGCCGTCCGACTGGTTGAGAGCAACAATCACATAGGCAACTGGTTCGACTGCATGAAGACCGGCGAGTTGCCCATCGCCCACGCCGAGGTCGGCCACCGCTCTACGACGGTTTGCCACCTGGGCAACATCGCCCGTTGGGTCGGCCGCCGGCTGAAGTGGGACCCCGTCAAGGAAGAGTTCCCCGGCGACGACGAGGCCAACCGTTACCTGGACGTCGAGCGCCGCAAAGGCTACGAACTGCCCGACCCGGTGTAACTTTAGTGAACCTTGCTACATTCAGTCGGCTGAGGGCGCGATTTCCAGCGCCGGATAGGTGACGTCGGCGGCTCTGGCCCGCCAGACCGCATCGCCGTACACGCCCGCCTTCGAGGGATCGAAGGGCTGGAAACCAAGCTCCAGGGCCGGCGAATCGGGCGCGAGGCGGAAGTCGCGGTTGGCCGGGTCCGCGAACTTCGGGTCGGCCACGATCGAACCTTCCTCGTGCCCCTCGGCCTGCCATGCCTCGAGCGGCTTGCCGAGGAACCGGACCGGCTCGCCGCCGGCGTGCCAGAAGCAGTTGCGGCGACCGGCGTATTGCACTTGGTTCCAACGGCCCGCCAGGAGCTGCCCGGAGTCGTAGTAGACGATGTTGTTCTCCAGCGTGAACGACTGGTGGTTTTCCACGCGGGTGGCCTGCAATTGATGCTGCTTGCTGAACGCCAGGATGTTGTTGCGGACGACGTTTTCCCGGCCGTAGTGCTGGTGGAACCCGCCGGTCTTTACGTCGTACACGAGGTTGTTCTCGAACACGATTCCCGTGCTGCCCTGGTCGGTGTACAGTCCCCAGCCGCCGTACGTGTAGGAGTACACGTTATGGAACACGTTGTTTCGCACGACCGTTCCCTCCGACGGGCCGAGGGTGTAGATGCCGCCCATGTCGCACAGCACGCCCCAGCCGATGTGGTGGACGTGATTGAAGGCGATGGTGTTCCGTTTGGCTAGGCTTTCGCCGTAACCCCATCGCCAGCCGGCGGAGATGCCGGTGTAGTAGAGGTCGGCGATTTCGTTGTGGGTTACGTGGTTGTCGCCGCTCTGGCCGATCCACACGCCGACGGCGCACGCGAAGATGCGCCCGCCGTGCCGGATGATGTTGTTGTCGATGGTAATGCGGCCGGTCCGATCGGCTTCATGGGCGGCGATGCCCGTCTCGCCGATTCGTACGCCGCCGGCGCCGAAATCGTGGAGATAGGACCTCCGCAACAGGCAATCGCGACAGCCGCGGCGAAACCAGACGACGTACCGGCCGACGTGCCCAAACTCGCAGTCGACAATCTGCACGTACCTTGCCCCGTCTACTTGCACCACGGCGTCGATTTGAGCAGCCGCCTGATTGGCCTCGAACCCTTCGGGCGGCATAACCCACCGGGCATGGCGGAACGCGAGGCCCTCGAACCGCACGTGCTCGACCAGCTTGCCCGCCGCCGCATTGCCCTCGATCACCAGGAATCGGTCGACGACCGGCGCCACGACCTCAACGGTGGCCATGTCCTGGCCGGGCAAGGGGCGATAATACAGCCAGCCGTCGCGGGCGAGGAACCATTCGCCATCGGCGTTGAGTGCGGCTTTGAAGTTTTCCAGATGGAAGCGGGTGTTTTTTAGCCACCGGTTCCACGACTTCATGCCCTGCCCCGAGGTGGTCAGCGTTGCCTGCTCAGCGTCGACGCCGTCGAGGAAACGCCGCGTTACATCCCACTTGTGGTAGACGACCATGTTGACGTCGGCCAGTTCCTCGGCGCTGAGGTGTTTCAAACTCGCTTCGAAGTCCTGCGGACGCATGACGATGGTCTGGCGCGCCCTCTGCGGTCGGCGGGCATCGGGCGGGCCGGCGAGCACCTCTTCCTGCACGTCCTGCATGCGGTAGTAGAACTTCTTGGGCGTGCGAGCCCGCGTGGCGCGGCGGCCGCCGACGAATAGTTGCTCGAAGTGCCAGGAGCCGTCGGCCACTTCGGGCAGATGAACCTTCCACAGGCCGTTTTCGCTCTCCTGCCAGCCGGTAATCGCCCGCCCGCCGCTGAAGACGGGCTGCTCACCCGGCGCGGCCTGGTACGCAATCGGCGCGTCGGCCGTGCCGCTGTCCCGCGGCCCGAGCACCAGGGGTTCCACAAGGCGATACTCGCCGCCCGCCACGTGGACGCAAACCGGGCCGTCGAGCGGGCCCTGCTGCTTCCGCTCCCGGATTGCGTCGCGTGCCCGGGCAAGCGTGGCAAAGGGCCGGTCGGCCGTGCCGGGGTGCGCGTCGTTGCCGTTCGGCGCCACGTAGTAATCGGCGGCCGAAACGACCGTGGCCAGGCACAGGATCGCACACGCAAGGAGAGCCCTTTTCCTTCCAAGTGCAAACGGCGCAAACCGCCGTAGGGAACGCTTGCGAGGTGCGCCGTCCGCCGTGGCGCACCCCGCAACTGAGGACGGATGAAGCATCAGAAAAAACCGCATGGCAGGGCTCCGAGGTCTCGCGATTCGTAGCCGTTCGCGGGTTTCGGGTAGGAAATTCATTTCTTGCCAACGAGGTCAAGGATAGACGGGAGGAAACGGAAAGTCAAGGGTATGCCTGCACACCGCCCGCGTTCCGGAGCCTTGGCCGTGGAGTTGTGAACGGTACCTTCCGCGAAACCACGCGGATGGCCGCCGCGGCGAGTGGACAGCGGTGTTCGCAGAAGCCGCAGCCGGTGCAGCGCGACTCGTCGACAACCGGGCGAAACGCGCCCGCCTCCGTGCTCCGAAGGGCGAGGGCGTCGTACGCGGCCGGGCAGGCGTCGACGCAAATCGTGCAACGCTCCCCGCGGGCCCACGGCAGACATCGCGAACGGTCGATCTCGGCCAGACCGATATGCACGGTTGCCTTCTCGTCGACGGTCAGGCGGGCTAGCGCCCCGGTACTGCACGCCGCGCCGCAAGCGGTGCATTCCGGCTGGCATGGACCCTGCCGCGGAACGAACTGCGGGACGAAGGCGGCGTCGGGCCGGGCGAAGGAAAGTTGCGGCGTCAGCGCACCGGTCGGGCATACCGCCAGGCATGCGCCGCAGCCGGTACAGCGGGCCAGCAGGTGCTGCTCGCTCGGCGTCCCCGGCGGTCGGAGCACGTCCGACGAGCGTTTCAGCCAAGCCCAACCACCCCCCACCCCACCCAGCGCCACACCGGCCAAAGCCACCAGCCAGCGGCGCCGGGTACCCGGCTCGGCCGCCCGGGCCGACGCGGTGTTGGCAGAAACGGCGTGGAACCGGAACACGATCGACTGTCGCGGGCAGGCGGCCTCGCAACGCCGACAACCGAGGCACTCGCCGGCCGAATGGCGGCCGGGGGTTTGCCCCATAGGGCACACCGGCTCGCACTTGCCACATTCGGCACACGACGGGCCGATATGCCGTCGGTACGGGCCCCAGCGGGCAACCAGCGACAGCATCGCGCCCAGCGGACACAACGCCCGGCACCAGAAACGCGGCGCCAGCGCCGCCAGTGCGACCGCCGCCGCCACTGCAGCCCACGCCCACAGCACAGCCGGCCCGCTCGCTGCCGGCGCGAACGTCAGGTACAGCGCGCGCGATGCAATCACCAGCGGGTCGAACCATCCGGCGAAGTTGGCCCCCGCGGCCGCCGCGGCAATGAGCGCGGCAAGTACCCAAAGTTTCAGCCCCGGCCACGGGCGAACCGCGCGGCGCCGGCCGAGCGGGCCGGCTGCGTCGATGGCCGTTCCGAGCGGGCACACCCAGCCGCAGAACACCCGCCCCACCAGCGCCGTCGCCAGCAGCAGGGTCAGCGCGAACAGCGCGTAAGGCGCCGCCTGCCGCGCGGCCACGCTGCCCACGAGCCAAATGAGCGGGTCGAAGCGCAGGAGCAAGTCGCCCGGCACGGGCAACGGCCATCCCCGCGCCACCGAAAGGACCAGTGCAGCGAACCCGAGCAGGAAAACGGCCTGTACCGCCGGGCGAGCCCATC
>SKZG01000157.1 GCA_007127495.1 Planctomycetales bacterium | reverse complement strand
GCCCACCGTTTGCTCGGCCAGACTTGCCAACTGGGCGGCCATCAGAGACGGCGACAATCCTTCACCACCGCAGGCCAAGATCATCCACGACGCGCCGATCGTTTGCATGGCGGTGGCGAAGATCCGCATCCGGCCGTTCCCACGATTCAGCACGTGGTACACCATGCCTGCTTCGGTCGATCGGGCGGTTCGTGGCATCACGGCATACTACCACGCCGTCCTTGATCCGTCAATATCAGTGATGTCCCCTTTTCTTGCCGCTACGGAACTCAACCAGACGGCTCCGCGCGCCAATGATCCATCATGTTGACGAACTCCCAAAACATCACCTCGGTGGTTGCCCGCGTGCATCCAATCTCGTCGCCGAAGCCGTAGTTGAATACCACGAACCCTCCCCTGGGCGTGGACCAGTTTTCGACGAGTAGGCGAACCTCGTCGCGGATCCGTTGTGCATCGCCCGTGGGCAGGGTGGCCTGGATGTCGGCGGTCGTCAGGAAACAGATCTTTCCGGCGAACCGGGCGCCCAATTCGTCGATTCCGTAAGTCCGCGGCTGCTCCAGGTTCAAGACGTCGATCCCTGCGTCAATGAAATAGGGCACGAAGTTATTCACCTTACCGCAACTATGAAGCATGAAGTGCCAGCCATGGCCGTGAACCGCGTCGACCAATGTACGATAGCGTTCCAGGAAGAAGTCCTCGAACATCTTCCCGCTGATGAACGTGCCGGTTTGTGTCCCCCAGTCGTCCGTGCAGAACAGCCCGTGAACCCGATCGCCAAACCGACGAGCCAACTCATCGAAATGCTCGAGCTTGTACTCCAGGATCATGTCCAGCAACTTCTCGATCTTCCGCGGTTCCAGACAAAGATCGGCCAACGTCTGCGGGAAGCCGTGTAGCATATGGAGTCGTTCCATGAGGTTGAAATGGCTCGTTACGGCGACATAGCGGTCGCCGGCGTCGACGATACAATCCTCGATTCTTGCGAAGTAGAAGGGGTCGCGCGGATTCGGGGGGCGGTAGCTGTCGAGCTTGGCCCAGTCCTCCAGCGGATGATGCACAACCTGCCCCATGTTCTTCCGGCTGGCCGTGCAATCCCAACCGCAGCCCCAGTCGTCCGCGGCCGAAGCCGCGTTGTCGAAGAACCAACCGGCCTTGGCCCGGTCCATTTCCCAGCAGTCGCACACGTCGGAGGGGGCGAACTCGACCACGGCTTGCCAGAACGGCAGCCTCGGGGGATGGTCAAACTCGATTGCGCGCCGCACGATCTCGCGGCGCTGCATGTCTGGGTCAGTCTTTGTTTCTGTCATGTGCAAGCTCCTTCAATACAAGGCCCTCGATCTCTTCGAGTGTCCGCCCCTTGGTTTCAATCAGATACTTCCAGAAGAAGAAAAAGCTGGCCAGGGTCGCGGCAGCGTAGATCGCAAACACGCTGCCGGTGCCCAGCTCCTTGGCCAGTATGGGAAACAGGAACGCAGTAATCGCGTTGACCGCCCACACCGAAAAACTCCCAAGGGCGGTGGCACGGGCGCGGATCCGGTTGGGGAACATCTCCGAGAGGATGACCCAAATCACCACGCCCTGGGTGGTGCAGAAGAACACGATGAATCCGAGCATCGACACCAACAGGAACGCTCCTTGGATTTCCTGGATCAGTCCAACGGCCACCAGCCCCAGGCACGCGGGCATACCCAGGGCGCCGACCAACAGCAGCGTCTTGCGCCCCACCTTGTCGATCAACGCCATCCCGACCAGGGTAAACAGCAAGTTCGTGCCGCCAATCGCCACGGTTTGCAGCAAGGCGGACTGTTCTGCGAAGCCTGCCGATCGGAAGATCGCCGGGGCGTAGTACATGATCACGTTGATGCCTGTAAGCTGGTTGAACATGCCGACGAAGATGCCGATAAGTACCAAACGCAGGTAAGGCGGGCGGAACAAGGCGAAGCCCAACGCCTGCCCCTCGTGCGCCAGCGACCGCGTGATGTCGCCCAGGACGCGCTCTGGATCTTCCTCGGGGTCCATCATCCGGATCACTTCCAACGCTTCCTCCGTACGGCCCACTTTGACAAGCCAGCGGGGGCTGGGACAGACAAAAAACAGCATGAAAAAGAAGGCGGCGGCCGGAACGCACTCGGCCCAAAACATGTAACGCCAACTGTCCTCTCCCAGGTTGACCAGCAGGTAGTTCGAGAAGAAGGCGGCGACAATGCCGACTACGATGGCCAACTGGGCGGTCGACACCAGCCGCCCTCGCATCCGCGGCGGGGAGATTTCCGAGATGTACATCGGGGCCATGACGGATGCCCCGCCCACGCCGATTCCGCCGATCAGGCGGGCAAGAATGAACCCCGTGTAGCTGTTGGCAGCACCGGTCCAAACCGCGGAGATGAAGAACAGGGCAGCCGTCACGAACAGCATTTTTCGCCGCCCAAAAACGTCGCCCGGATGCCCGATCCCGATGGCCCCGATAACGCACCCCACCAGCGCCGAACTGACTGCCCAGCCCAGCATGGCTTCATCCATCGAGAAGCGACGCTGGATCATTTCCGTCGTGCCGGAGATCACGGCCGTATCAAAGCCGAACAGCAGCCCTCCAAGGGCGGCCGTAAAGGCGAATAGGAATAACTTTGCCTTCATCGCGTGCCTATCCTTCCACCATTCTCTCAATTCCCGATGTTACCGAACGCGGCCCCACACCTACAATGACAACGTGACAAGCGGCCATCTCCAATTCAGCCGGCGGGGAACTCCTTGCAGGCCCGCACCATTGCATCGACGCTCTCCGGCGGCGTGTCGCGCCCGAGGCAACAGCCACTGCTGAGGATGAAGCGACCGCCGCGTGACGCCTGAAGCGCTGCGGTGGCCAGCGCGAACACTTCGTCGGGACTCGACTGGACCAGGTTGGTCGTGTTGAGGTTTCCCTTGAGAGTCATCCGGTCGCACACCCGGCCCCGGGCGTCGGCCAGATCGACCTGCCAATCGACTTCGGCGCAGTCGGCACCGGTGTCGGCAATTGCTTCGAGTGTGCGGCCGAGTTTCCCGCAAATATGGATGACCGAAGCCAGACCCTTCTCGTGGATTCGCTCGATCACCCGCCGCTCGTACGGCTGAACGAACTGCACGTACGTGTCCGTGCTGATCAGGCTGTTCGAGGCAAAGCCCTCGCCGATCCAGACGCAACCCGGGTCGAGCTTGACAAGCCGATCGACCCAGTCCAGCGCAAAGGGGACGCGGTGCTCGATGGCCCGTTGCAGTCCCGCCGGATCGTCGACCGTGCCCAGCATCAGGTTGTCGACGCCCACGAGGAACGCAACTTGTGAGAACGGCCCGGTCACGGTCGTGTTGATCAGGTACTTGCGGCGATACTCGGCCGGGATCGCCGCCAGCGTGCGGAGGCACGCGTTCATCAGATACTCGTCGGTAGCAAATCGCGGGTCGTCGAACGCACTGACTTCGCAGGCGCAGATCGAGCCGATGTCGTTGACCGGCACCGACCAGGTCAAGCCGCCCACCGTACGGGCGTGGTACGTGTCGCCCTGGCGACTCAGATCCTGGATTACGTCGTCGCACAAGCCGATATTGATCGAGACGCCGTCGATGTCCGGGTGCCGGTCCAGCGTGGCAACCAGCGCGCCGGCGTAGGCTTCAGGTTCGAGAAAACACCTGGAAACCGCCATGCCGGCGACCGCCGCGGCGTACGACGTATCGACCAAGGGTACGCACGAGGGCCGGTCGGTCGGTTTGCCCAGCATTGCCGCCAGGGCTCGTTCTCTTGGTGTCATAATAGGGTTCCTCAGTATCTCATGGGCCGGCCGGGGGTGGTTGCCCTTATGGGCCACACCGCGTATCGGCGATGAACTCATACAGCGCCCGGATGTTCTCCGGAGGAATATCATCCTGCACGTGATTGGCCGGGGCCGCGATCCACGCCCCGCCACCAAACGCATCGCGCAACTCGGCTACGCCCTCGCCTACCTGCTGCACCGGTTGGCGTAGCAGGCCGATCGTGTCGACGCCGCCGTGGAAACAGATGTCCCGGCCGAACTCGCGGACCAGCTCGCGCGGCTCCATGCCCGGCACGGGCTGCACTGGATTGAGAATATCGACCCCCGTCTCGATCAGGTCCGGAATGATCCGGCGCACGTTGCCGCAACTGTGCAGGAATATCTTCACGTGGGGCACCTTCGATTTGATCAGGGCGTTCAGCCGCGCGCGGTACGGCTTGAGCAGCCGCCGGAAGCAGGCCGGTGAAATGAGCAAGCCCATGGCGCTGCCGTAATCGTCGCCCGTTTCCATCACGTCAAGATACTCGCCGCAGGCATCGAGGTACAGGCCGTACAGCTCCATCTGCTTCTGGACGATGTGCTCGCTGAGCGCCTCGACCACCGCGGGCTGCTCAACCAGATCCATCATGTACTGCTGCATACCCCGCAGGGCACAGCCGATCTCAAAGAACCCGGCCGTGGGTGAACGGCCGACGACGGCGTACTCGCCCGCCTCGCGCAATTGCCGAGCTTCATTACGCAGCCCTTCGACCTGCCGCGGATCGGTCAGATCCGGCCAGGCATACTGCTCGATCTCCGCCGCCGTTGCGTTGGCGAGCGGCCAGTCGACCTGCTGCACGTGCGCGCCGCGTCGGGCATGGCCGATGCCCCAGCGATCGGTGAACCGCTCACCCTGGGCGGCGGCCGACTCCTCGGGCAACTGCCGCAGCCAGACGCGCCGCGCGCCGACTCCCAGCGCCCCCAACACGTCCTCGTTCATCGCCTTCACGTTCGCCCCTTGGCGGAACAGGCGATCCGCGCTCGTGATGCCCAGCAGCGACTTCAGCTTCCGCAGCGCCCCGTCGGTCAGCCCGCAGGCCGTGCCCATCAGGTCCAGCGGAGGTCGGTCGGTCGGCTCGCGGTCGACGGCGGCCAGATAACGTTCGCGCGGGGTCATTGGACTCGGGCTCGGGAGGGTTCGAAGTGCGGGGCGGGAAGCGGCTCCTGGGTGACCGGCAGGCCCGCATCCCCGGTCGACTGTGCCAGTTGCCGGACAACGCTTTCCTCGGGCGGCAGGCCGAGCAACTCGCGGGCCAGCATCACGGCGCCCAACTCCGGCGGAAGGACCGGCTCTTCGATGCGGCAGCGAGGCGCCCGCCGGGCGACCGCCTCGTGCAGCGGGTGGGCGACCACCGGCCCGGCTTGCATCAGGCCGCCGGCCGTGGTCACGCGAACGGGTTCATCGCCGTCAGCGAACAGGGCATCGGCCACCGTGCGGATCATCAAAGCAAGCTGGTCAGCTCCCTCATGGATGATGGCCCGGGCCACCGCGTCGCCTTGCTCGGCCGCGGCGGTCACCATGCAGGCAAGTGCCGCAATCTCGCGGCGCGAAAGTCCCTGGCCGTCCACTCTGAACATGATCTTCTGCATGTCGTCCAGACCGAGCACGTCGAGCACGCGCTGGCGGAGCACGGTGGGCTCGCCGCGGCCGTCGAAGTCGCGCACCGCGGCGATCATCGCCCGGCGGCCCAGGTCGTAGCCGCTGCCCCGGTCGTCGAGCACGGGCCCCCAACCACCGGCCCGCCAGCAGCGCGCGTCCTCGGTGCGGCCATAGCACGATGAGCCGGTGCCGGCAATCAGAACGATGCCCGGCCGGCCCGCCAGCCCGCCGGCCAACGCAACCCGCAGGTCATGATCCACGCCGATCGCATCCTTCGGTGCGATTTCCAACTCCTCGGCGATCCCGTGGATGACGTCGCGATCCTCCTGGCAGACGATGCTCCCGAGGCCGAAGAACGCGGCGTCGGCCCGGCGGGGCGCGAGGTCGGCCCGGCGCCAGGCCTGACGGACCGCCTCAGCCAGGTTGGCCTTCACCGCTTCGACGCCCAGGTTGTGATAGTTGCCCGGCCCGGACGTTCCCCGCCCCAGTACTTGGCCTGTCTCATCGGCCAGGACCGCGCAGCTTCGTGAACCTCCGCCGTCGATTCCCAAGATCATTCTTGTCCCCATGCGTGGTGTCATTTCAAGTGGTGTCATTTCAAGGTCGGTCTTTCTAATCGAAGGTCCGTCATCCCGTGCTCGATGCCCGTACGACCAACTCCGCGTCGATGATGATCTGCCGGGGAGCGGCCGAGGGTTCCCGAATCCGAAACATGGCCGCCTGGTAGGCCGCCTCAGCGAACGGCTTGGCGGGCAGGCGAATCGTAGTCAACGGCACCGGCAGCAGCCCGGCAATCGGAT
>SKZG01000511.1 GCA_007127495.1 Planctomycetales bacterium | reverse complement strand
CTATACTCGCCGCGGCTTAAAACTGCGCATTTCCGTAGGATGGGCTTTCGAGCCCGTCAAAGCAACGACGGACAAGAATGTCCATCCTACAAAAGCGCAAAAACGGCACGCGGCGAGTATAAGCCGTTCTGCGCTCCGTTGAACCATGAAATTCCACCATCAGGCGGAGGATTTTCATGGTATCTAAGGCATGGTGGCCCACTATCACGGCCAGGTGTGGAACGCGGCGGAGCCGGCCCGCTCGCTGGGCATCGGCTTTCGATGATTTGGCACGCCGGCGTTTTGTGAACTACACTTGCATAGACCCCTTTAGAGTTTCGCCCGCATGGGTGACCGTCCCATTTTCGCGACGGGAACGGCGGAACATTGGGCAGGACCGCCCTTCCTGCCGCAAGAATTGCGACGGGCCCCCTGGAAAACGGTTACCTCCGATGACACAACTTCTTTCCGAAACTCTGCGCACGATCGACCGGATGGGCCCTACGGAGTGGGCTGTGGCGCTCGGCGTGGTGATTGTCGTCGGCGTCGTTTGCATGCGGGGCTTCGGTTCACGTTCGAATTATTAGCCGCGGACGGCGGAACACGAAATCAGCCAGATGGACTTCTCGAGCATCCAGATTCCGATCCCCTTCGCGCTCGCGGTGGTAGCGACCTTGGGTTATGTGTTCGGCCGCCGGACGCGCCGGGGCGCGTCGGATTCGATCCACCGCTCAGGCCGCGATTTGCGGCGAGCCAACGCCGTGGCCCTGGAGCTGGAGCGCATCGCCTCGGAGGTGCGCAAAAGCCTCGCGCGGCACCATGCCAGCCTGTCGGGCTTCAGGAACCGCGTCAGCAAGCTCGACGACGGGCAACGGGAAGCCGCGTGGAAGGACCTGTGCCGGGAAGTGGAGGGCGTTCTCAAACCGACGCTGCAGCTCGCATCGCAAATCGCCACGGCCTACGACGAAATCCGGCTCCAGAGCGCCAACCTGATGACCTTCACCGAGGTGCGAACCGACTCGCTGACCGGCGTGAACAACCGTCGCGGATTGGACGACACCCTGGCCGCCCAGTTCGCCATGATGCACCGCTACAACCACCCGTTCGCCATTGCGATGATCGATATCGATCATTTCAAGGTTGTCAACGATCGGGAAGGCCATCTGGCCGGCGACGCCATGCTCCAGGATCTGGCTAAACTGCTCGACGAAGGCGTGCGTGATACCGATATCGTCGCCCGATACGGCGGCGAGGAGTTTGTCCTTGTCATGCCGCAAACGGAGCTGTTCGGGGCATCGGTCTTCGCGGAGCGATTGCGATGTCAGGTGGCTGCAACCATGGACCTGACCATCAGCGTTGGCGTGGCCGCGGCCACCGACGGCGATACGCCGCACTCGCTCGTCGCCCGCGCCGATTCCGCCCTCTACGGCGCGAAGGCGGCGGGCCGCAACTGTGCATGGCGGCACGACGGCAAGCAGGCCGAGGCCGTGGTCGAGGAAATCGCCCTGGACGCGGTTTAATGACCTGCGTCGCAACCTGCGCGCGCGCTGGGAGCGGCCTGCTGGGTTGCGGAGTGGTAGCCACAACTTGGCCGTCAGGAACCCGTCGCGTCTTGCCCAATCGGATAAATTGTCGTAATAGGTCAAGGTTACCCCAGCCGAATTGCCGACAATACCTGACGCGGCAGCGCTTTGCGCTTTTCGCCAATCATGGAATACCCTGCCTATGGGGTATTTCCATGGGCAAGCATCGGCAAAGAAACAACTGTCCGATGTCCCCTCTCCCTCGGTGGGAGAGGGTAGGGTGATGGGGGAAGAAAATGCGCCAGTTATTTCCTTGCCGATGCTAAGTGGCATCTCGTCCAATAGCGATCATCTCGTGCCAAGTCCCTTTTTTGGAGAGTGAGCATGGATTGTCTTATCCGCACATGGAAGGTTGCGATGCCCTGGGTATGGGCTGGGGCCGTGATTTCGACGAATGTCAGCTTGGGCGCCGATGTCTGGAGCCATTTTTCCGTGGGGCAGGCGGCGTACCAGGTTGAGGATCCGTTCCATGAGGAGGCCCCAAGGCATGAGGAGGCCCCAAGGCATGAGGAGGCCCCAAGGCATGAGGAGGCCCAAGAGCCGCTTTTGCCGCCTGCCACCGAGGATCCGCCACGGCCCATGCCGCCCGACCCGGCGTATGAGGCGCCCTTGCCCGATTCGCCGGCGCGCCACATTCCGCCGCCGCCCATGGTGCCGCCGGCCGCTGACGCCGAGCCGCTCGCGCCCCCGCCGCTCACCGTGGCCCCGCCGGAAGGTGTTTTTCCGGACGGCTGTGCCGGCGACCGCTGCGCGTACGGCACGCATCCCCAGGGTTGCGAGCCCGCATTCTGTTGGCCCATGCTACGCGCCGGGTGCGATCCTTGCGGCGCCGGAAGCCGCCGCTGCGCCGGGCCCCTGGGGATCGAGTGGGGAGGATGGATCGCCCAAGGCCTGACCCTGAACACCCGGAGTCCACGCAATCGGAGCAACCTTCCGGTCACGTTCAACGACGGCTCGAACGAATATCAAATGAACCAGCTTTACCTGTTCGCGGAGCGGGCGGTGCGCGACGACGCTTGGAGTGTCGGCGGGCGCATCGATTTGCTCTACGGCACCGACCATCGGTTCACCATGGCCCGAGGCCTGGAAGTCCATCGCGACCTCAGCCCGAGATGGAATCGTGAAGACTACGGCCTTGCCATGCCGCAGCTCTACATGGAACTGTTCGCCCCGGTCGGAACCGGCGTGAACGTGAAGCTGGGCCATTTCTACACCATTCTTGGCTACGAAGCGGTGCCGGCCCCGGAAAACTTCTTCTACTCACATGCCTACACCATGCAATACGGTGAGCCGTTCACGCACACCGGCGCGCTGGCCGCCACCGACGTCGGTCCCTTGAAGCTCCAAGCCGGAGTGACCCGCGGTTGGGATAACTGGGAAAACAACAACGACGAATACGGCTTTTTGGGCGGTGTCGGCTGGACAAGCGCTGACCAGCGAACCTCGTTGGCGTTTGCCCTACACACCGGTCGGGAGGAGGGCCTGCTATCGCCCGACACCAATTCCCGAACCACCTATAGCCTGGTGTTCGCGCACAACCTGTACGGGCCTTGGTCCTGTGTGGTGCAGCACGACCTGGGAGTCGACCGCCGAGCCATGCCGGACGGCTCCGACGCCACCTGGTACGGGCTGAACATGTATCTTTTCCGCGAGATCAACGAGCACTGGCGGCTTGGCTACCGTTTTGAATGGTTCCGCGACGCCGACGGCACGCGCGTGATCACCGACCTGCCGGCCGACTACTACCAGGTAAGCCTGGGACTGAACTACGCTCCCAGCGATCGGCTTCGCATCAGGCCCTCGCTACGGTGGGATTGGACCGGCGCGCGAGGTGCCCGCCCGTTCGCCGATGGCACGCGCGACGAGCAGATGCTGCTCGACTGCGACGTGGTCATTCTGTTCTGAGTGGCTATTCCGGATTATTCACGATAGGTAGGGTGGGTCAAACAAGCTGCTTCTTTGGTGGGGCATCGGTCGCTATGGCCGGCGTACTTCCAGTCCGACGGATTGGAAATAAGCTCGGTTGCGGCTTGTGCAGCCCCACCATCGAGTGACGCGACCTTGCCCCACCCTGCGTAGATGAATAATCCGGGCTATCCGGAAAGTCCCTCTCCCTGGTCGGGCGGGGACATCAGACTTTCCTCTCCCGGAGGGAGATGGGATGCGGCCGATCTGCTAAGCTGGGTCGCCGCCTGTCGCAGGCTGCCCGACCGGTGTATAATAACGGCTCTTCCGTTTCTAGGTGCAGACAGCCTTTGTCTTGGGACGGCACACGGCGAGTGCCTACTACATTAAGGCGGCCCGCAGCTAGAAACGAAAGAGCCATAATAACGCCTGTTCGCCAAGGATGGGACGGAGGCCGTCGTCTGGGAAGGGTTCCGTTCCATGTTTGGTATTCGGCCATCGCCTTTCCCTGAAGTTTAAGGTTTTTCATGCCACTATTTGAGATCGAGACCGAGGCCCACATTGTCATTACGTGGGCGGAAACCGAAGCCGCCGCCATTGAGAACTTGCGGCGCAACTATCCCGACGAGGCGCCGGTGCGGATAACGAAGCGGCCGCGCGATACGTGGGTCATCTCGAAGTCGGCGTTGGGCATTACCGGCCAAACCGACCCCTGCATCGCCGCGCGCGACGCCCTCCATAAGGCGCAGGGCGATAAGGTTCACGCCATTCGCATTTACATGCATCAAACCGGCGCCGACCTTGAGGGCGCGCGCAGGGCTATCGAGTCGAACATGGTCATTGGCTGGTAACGCACCGGTTCACGGGCCGCAGTTTTCGCCGCGGAGGCGAAACGCGTAGGGGCGACCGTTATGATGGACGCGGCGCTGCTGAAAAGCTATCTCGACGATCCGGCCGCGGCCGAGCCATGGCTCCGCTCGCTGGGCGTCACCGACGCAAAGCACGCCCATGCCGCCGTGCTCCACGTGGCCGAGGCCGGCATGACGCTCGATTTGCTGAGCGTCATGGCCCGGCAACTCGAAGAGTGCCTGCCGCGTTCGGCCGATCCCGACATGGCGCTGAACAACCTCGACCGGTTCATTGCCGCCGCGCGGAACCCGCTGACCCTCGGCACCCTGTTCGAACGCGACCCCGCCACGCTGCCCATCCTGGTGCGCATCCTGTCGACCAGCCAGCACTTCAGCGACCTTCTGGTAAGCGACCCGGAAATATTCGATCTGCTCCTGATGACCGAAGGTCGGCCGGTGGCCCGGGCCACCTTGGTGGGCGAATTCGTCGCGGAGATCGAGGCGCTCGAGTCGGAGGAGGCGGTGCTGCGGGCGCTGCGCCGGTTCAAGCGGCGCGAGACGATGCGCATTGCCTACGGCGACATGGTGCGCAGGCAGCCGCTGCGCACCGTCACGGCCCAAATCTCCTACCTGGCCGACGCACTGCTCGAAGGCGCGCTGCGCGCCGCCGGCCGAACCCTCGGACGCCAGCGCGGGACCCCCATGCGACCCGACGGACAGCCCGCCCGGTTCGCCATCCTGGGCATGGGAAAGCTGGGTGGGCTTGAACTGAATTACTCCAGCGACATCGACCTGGTGTTCCTGTACGACGAGGACGGATGGACCGACGGGCAACGGTCCATCAGCAACGCCGAATTCTTCGACGCGCTCGCCTGCGAAATCACGCGCCTGATGACCGAAACGACCGGTCTGGGCGTGGCCTGGCGGGTGGACCTCCGCCTGCGGCCGGAGGGGGCGCGCGGCAAGGTGTGCCCCAGCCTGGCCCAGGCGCTAAGCTACTACGACCTGCGCGGCCGCACCTGGGAGCGTCAGGCGTACATCAAGGCACGGCCGGTCGGCGGGAGCCTCGACTTCGGCCGCGAGTTCCTCGACCAGCTTGCACCGTGGATCTACCGGCGGTACCTCAGCCGCGCCGACATCACCGGCATCAAAGCCCTCAAGCGGCGCATCGAACGGCAATCGGCCCACACCGGCCGAAACACCCGCGACGTCAAAACCGGACGCGGCGGCATTCGCGACATCGAATTCGTCATCCAGTTCCTGCAGTTGCTCAACGGCGCCGATTTACCCGAACTGCGCACGGGGAACACGCTCGACGCCATCGCGCAGCTCGAAAAGGTGGGCTGCTTGAGCGACTTGGAGCGGTCGATCCTGGAAGGGAACTACCGGTTCCTGCGGCGGATCGAGCACCTGCTGCAAGTGATGTTCGATTTGCAGACGCACACCCTGCCGAGCCGTCGCGATGAATTGCGCAAGATGGCGCTGCGATTGGGATATCGGGACAACGACCGCGGCGCCGCCCTGGACCAGTTCGAGGCCGATTTCGCGGAGCGGACCGGCTTGAACCGCCGCATTCTCGATCACCTGCTCCACGACGCCTTTCGCGACGACGCCCGAACCGAGGCCGAGGCCGATCTCGTGCTCGATCCCGACCCGGGCGAGCCGCGCATCGCGGAGGTGCTCGGCCGCTACCCGTTCCGCGACGCGAAGCAGGCCTACCGCAACCTGATGGCCCTTGCCGAAGAGCGAAGCAGCTTTCTCTCGACCCGCCGGTGTCGGCATTTTCTCGCGGCCATTGCGCCGGGCCTGTTGCACGCGATCTGCGCCACGCCCGACCCCGATTCCACCCTGGTCAACCTGGACCACGTCAGCGCGTCGGTGGGCGGCAAGGGCGTGCTCTGGGAGTTGTTCAGCTTCAAT
>SKZG01000083.1 GCA_007127495.1 Planctomycetales bacterium | reverse complement strand
CGCGCACACCGCCGGACGCGCGGCGCGGCGTTACCTCCGATTCCACAAGAAGCTTCAGGCCCCGCTTGTTACGCGGGGCCTTTTCTTTGGAGCCAAGGCCTCCGGACGAATCTTCTCCAGTTCCTCTGCCAAGACGTCTACGGTGTGGCGAATTTGCTCTTCCGTGTGCAACGTTGTGATAAAAAAGCGCAACCGGGCCGCCGCCTCTTCCACCGCCGGATGCAGGATGGGAAGAACATTGATCCCTCGTTTGAGCATGGCATCGGAAGCTTGCAGGCAATGGATGGAACTACCGAGGATGATCGGAATGATCGGGGTGGCCTCGCTGGTGCCCGTGTTGAGCCCCCGCTGCTTGGCCAGCCGCAAAAACAATTCCGAGTTTTCATGCAACCGTTCCACGCGCTCGGGCTCGGCTTGCAACAACCGGATCGCGGCGAGCGCGGCGGCCACCGCCGGCGGCGACATGGCGGCCGAGAAGACGAAGCCGGGCGTGGTGTACTTGAGGTATTCGATCAGGGCGGCGCTGCCGGCGATGTACCCGCCGCCGGAGCCCAGCGCCTTGCTGACCGTGCCCATCCAAATGTCGACGTCCTCGCGCGGCACGCCCCCGCAGTGCTCGGCAATACCCCGGCCGGTGGCCCCGAGCGTGCCGATCGAATGCGCCTCGTCGATCATCATCATTGCTTTGTGCCGCTTGGCGACGTCGACGAATCGGGGCAAGTCCGGCGTATCGCCGTCCATGCTATACACCCCCTCGATGACGATCAGCACGCGGCGATAATCGCGGCGGTAGTCGCGCAGCAACTCGTCGGCCGCTTGCCAGTCGTTGTGCGAAAAGGGCCGGCGGCGGGCGCCGGACAGGATGCAGCCCTGCACAATACTGTTATGCGCCAGCCCGTCATGGAGGATCAGGTCGCCGGGGCCGAACAGGTGGCCGATCACCGTTTCGTTCGTGGCGTGACCGCCGAACAGGCAAAGTGCCGATTCCGTTCCCAGGAAGTCGGATAGTGCCTGTTCCAGTTCGCGGTGGATCACCTTTTCACCCCCGACCAGCCGGCTGGCCGAGGAACTCGAACCATAACGATCGACAGCCTCTTTCACCGCCTCGGCCACCCGCGGATCGCCCGAAAGACACAAATAGTTGTAGCTGGCAAAGTTCACCACCTCGTGCCCGCCCAGGCGGGTTGTATGCGTGGTCATGGCTTCGAGCGGGTTGAAGAACGGGTTGCGCAGGCCAGAGAACTCGAGCATCCCAAGGCTTTGCTTCAGCCGCACATATTCGGGAAACTGGTCGATGCGATAGTGTTCGGGCGGAATCGCCGCGGCCGGGCCGGGCCGCTTCTTCTCGCGCGGCTCCACGCCGAGGTACTTCTCCACCGCCGCAATGACGTCGTTGGCCGTTTCGAGGTCCGGCAAAACGTCCTCGGGAAACCGGCCGCCAAACCGCTCTTCAAGCCCGGCGAGAATCTCCATGCGCTCCAGCGAGTCGAGCCCCGATTCGCTAATGGGCGAGTCGAGCGCCAGCCGGCTCACCCGCTCTTTTCCCACCCGGCGGATCTCCTCGACGACAATGTCGGCCACTTTTTTGCGGGCGACGGCGCCCCGGTCGGCTGTGACGTGCAAGTCGTCGGGCTCGGCGACAGGTTCCGTCGTGACCGCGTCCGGCTCGGCGGCTCGGACCACGCGGGCAACGGCCTCGCCGTGGGTCTCGGCCGCGCGCCACTCACCCACCACGTCGAGCGATCGCTCCAGGTAGCCTTCACGGCACGCATGCCGCTGAATCTTGTTGCTCGAGGTCTTCGGTACGCTGCCGGCTTTGATCAGGACGATCACGTCGACGCTCAATTCGTGTTCCGCGGCGACCGCCCGGTGGATTTGCTCGCAAATCGAGTCCAGGTCGGCCGTCTTCCGCCGCTCCACCTCGTTGACAACGACGAGCTTTTCGCGTCCCTCCTCTTCGACCGTGAAGGCGGCGCCCGCGTCGGGCCGCAGGCGGGGATGCGCCTCCTGCATGGTGCGTTCGATATCTTGCGGGTAATGGTTCACGCCGCGGACAATAATCAGGTCTTTGATCCGCCCGGTCACGAACAATTCGCCTTCGAGCAGGAACCCAAGGTCGCCGGTGCGCAGGAAGGGTCCTTCCCCGGTGTCTTTGAGTGTGGCCTGAAACGTGGCTTTCGTCGCTTCGCCCCGGCGCCAGTAGCCCATCGCCACGCTGGGGCCATGCACCCAAATTTCACCGATCTGGCCCGGAGGACATCGGGTTTGGGTGTGCGGGTCGGCAATGACGATTTGCTGGTCGGGCAGGCTTTGGCCGCAACCGACCAGGGCTCGGACCCCCTCATCGTCGGGCTCGGCATCGACCACCCTCCCGGAAACGAGCGACCCGGCCTCGAAGGTGCGGAGCACCGGCGGCTGGTCTACGTAGCCTCCCGACACCATCAGGGTAGCCTCGGCCAGCCCAAAGCATGGGTAGAACGCCTCGCGACGAAACCCGCACGGCCCGAACATCTCGCAGAACTGGTCGATGGTTTCGGCCCGAACCGGCTCGGCCCCGTTGAATGCGACCTGCCAACTGCTCAAATCGAGTGACGCGCGTTGTTCGGGAGTGACCTTTCGAATGCAGAGGTCGTAAGCGAAGTTGGGCCCTCCGCTGGTGGTGGCCTGAAACCGCTCGATGGCCGCAAGCCACCGGTAGGGCTTCTGGAGGAAGCTCATCGGCGACATGAGCACGTTCGGCCTGCCCGCATACAGGGGCTGCAAGATGCCGCCGATCAGTCCCATGTCGTGGTAGCTGGGCAGCCAGAACACGCCATTCTTTCTCCGCGTGTGCTCGAAACAATGCGCGATCACGGCCGAGTTATGCACCAAATTCGCATGGTTCAGCATGACACCTTTTGGGGTGCCTGTCGACCCCGACGTGTACTGCAAGAACGCCAGTGTGTCGCCATGGATTTCGGGTGTGTCCCATTGATCTTCCATGCCGGCGGTCACATGGCAGGTAGCCAACCAGGTGAGTTCTTTCAAGTGCGGCGTGGCGTCGATCAGTGGCTCCACGCGGTTGAGCACCGTGTCGGTGGTCAGCGCCACTTTCGCCTGGGCGTCGTCGGCAATGGCTTGAACGCGGTTGAGCGACCGATTGCGTCGGGGGGGATAGACGGGCACGGCCACCACACCGGCATACAAGCAACCGAAAAACGCGGCGATGAATTCCAGACCCGCCGGGTAGAGCAGCAGTGCCCGCTCGCCCTCCAAATCCCACTCCTGCATCCACGCGGCAATCGCCCGCGATTGCCGGTCCAACTCCTTGTAGGTCAGCACGACCTGCTCATTTTCACCATCGACGAGGTAGATGAAAGCCGTGGCGTCGGGTTGGCACCGCGCGCGGTGTCGGAGTAGCTGTACGAGGGTGGAAGGGCCAAAGAAGGTTCCCGGTAACTGATCCTGATGCACGACGGTAGAAACTCCCGCTGGACGGAACCGCCAGTAGCCGCCCCGATTGCCTGCGCAACCGGCGACGGGCCACTGCGAACTCCCGGCAATATATCAGAGAATGCTGCGCGATGCAAACGGAACATCCCCCATAACCATCTCGGATACACCGCCCTCCCCTCGCGAGAAAAGCCGTTCGATCCGAAAAAGCTTCGCTCTTCCGCGCATTCGGTACAGGCAGGACGCTTTCGCAGGCCCGCCCCAGCCGTAATGCTCATGTGGCACCCGATGGGGGGTATGGTTCCCGCTAGACGTCCCGGAACCATCGCCGTCGATATC
The DNA here is from genome assembly GCA_007127495.1 of Planctomycetales bacterium. Classification (GTDB taxonomy): domain Bacteria; phylum Planctomycetota; class Planctomycetia; order Pirellulales; family Thermoguttaceae; genus PWXP01. Next base: position 2,472 of record SKZG01000083.1, on the reverse strand, counting down.
ATCCGCAGCCCGGTAGGGTTCACGCTGCTCATTCCAGCTGTTCGCGCAGATAGTGCTCTGGCCGGCCTCCGGGAAATACTCAGCCTGGAATTGTCGACTAAGGCCTCCGGCTTCGGGCTGTGCCGGTTCGACAAGGCCGCGCGGACGATCGACATGCACTGCTACAAGTTCCTCACCCCGGGCTTGAAGGTGCAGTAGGTCGTTCGAGCCTCTGCCACAAACTCCACCGCCGATCCGTTGCGCCAGGCCAGTTGCATGGCGCCAAGCGGGGCGGGATTCCAAAAAGGATGCTTGGCACTTAGAAACGGAAGAGCCATTTCTTTGCACCTCCGAATCGAATCTGGAGCAGAGACGCGCCGCAATGGTGGGCGGGTTCGAGCCCATCGCGGGCTCAATGCGTGATCTGGCTTGCACTGCCCTGGAGCTGCGTTATAATGAGGGTTTAGCCTCGCCGGGCTGGCATGTCTTCCAGTCCCGCAACCTGACCCCCACGGAGCCCCCCAGCGATGAGCGAACAGCAAAGTCCTGCGATGATCGAAGCCGAAGGGCTGTCGAAGTACTATGGCCGTTTCGCTGCCATTGAGGATGTTTCATTCACGGTTCACCAGGGCGAGGTCGTGGCCTTTCTCGGCCCCAACGGCGCCGGGAAGAGCACGACCATGAAACTGCTCACCGGGTATCTGGCCCCGTCGAAAGGCACCGCCCGCGTTGCCGGCCACGACATGTTCACCGACCGGCTGGCGGGTGCGTCGCGGCTGGGATATCTTCCTGAGAATGGCCCTCTATACCTTGGAATGACCCCTCGCGGCCTCTTGAGTTTCTTCGCCGCGGCGCGCGGTATTCCCGCCGCCCAGCAGCGCAATCGGATCGACGCCGTCATAAGGCAATGTTCCCTGAGCGCGGTGGTGGGCAAGCCCATCGAAAAGCTCTCGCGCGGCTATCGGCAGCGTGTGGGCATGGCCCAGGTTCTCCTTCACGAACCCGATGTGCTGATTCTCGATGAGCCGACCGCCGGCCTGGATCCCAATCAGATCCATGAGGTGCGCGACACCATTCGGGAGTTGGGTAAGACGAAAACGATCCTGCTCTCGACGCACATTTTGCAGGAGGTCGAAGCCATGGCCGACCGCGTGCTGTTCATCGACGAAGGCCGCCTGGTGTTCGACGGCCCCGTGGAAAAGCTGCTGGGCGACGGCCGCCCGCTGGAAGTCCATTTCCGCGAGCTGACCAGCTCAGCAACCTTGTAGATACTGTCGATACTCGGTTACCGAACCACCAACTGCGCGAGTTGATTGCGATGAAAATGAACGTGCTGCTTTCCGTGTTCAAGCGGGACTTCGTCAGCTATTTCACAAGCCCGCTGGGGTATGTGTTTGTCTGGCTGTTCGTGTTCCTGGGAACCATTGCCGCCTTTTGGACCAACGAGTTTTTCAACGCGAACCTGGCGAACCTGGACCAGTTGAACTTCTGGTTTCCGTTCATCATGCTGGCGTTCATTCCCGCCATTACCATGAGCATTTGGGCCGAGGAACGGCGGCAGGGCACCGACGAGTTGCTGCTGACCATCCCCGTAGCCGACTTCGACGTCGTGCTGGGCAAGTACCTGGCGGGCGTGGCCATTTTTTCCGTGTCGCTACTGTTCTCGCTGCTGTGCAACTACGCCGTGCTGGAGACACTGGGCAGCCCGGATATCGGGCTGCTTTTGGGCACCTACTTCGGCTACTGGTTTGTGGGGCTGGCCATGGTGGCCGTGGGCATGGTCGGTTCGTTTTTGACGCGGAACCTGACGGTGGCGTTCATCCTGGGGGCCCTGTTCAACGGGCCGCTCGTGCTGGCCGTTTGGGCTGAATCGATCATGCCTCCGGCGTGGGCTAACGTCGTCCGGCCCTGGAGCGTGGGGCACCAGTTCGCTGATTTCGGCAGCGGCGTGATCAGCCTTTCGTCGATGGTGTACTTCGTCGCCGTTGTGGCGGTCATGCTTTACCTGTGCATGGTCTTGATCGGGCGGCGGCACTGGTCGCGGGGAACCGATTGGGCCGTCCAGGCGGGGCATTTCGGCGTCCGCACCGGCGCACTGGCCACCGTGGCCGTTTGCGCCATCCTCGTTTTCGATTGGCGCGACGCCCGACTCGACGTGACCAGCGAACGCATCAACAGCCTGTCCCCCCAAACCGTCCGGATCCTTCGCGAATTGCAGCCCGAACAGGAAATCCAAATCGAGGCGTTCATCAGCCCCCAGGTGCCCGAGGCGTACGTGCAGACGAAGGCCAACCTGGAGAGCACGCTGCGGGAGATTCGGGCGTTGGGAGGCGAGAAGATTCAGGTTCGGATGCACAGCACGGAACCGTTCAGCGAGGAGGCCGCCAACGCCGAGCAACTGTACGAAATCGGCCCCCGCCAGGTGCCCGACCTCACCCGCGGCGCCGTCACCATGAACCGCATTTTTTTGGGGGTGGCAGTGACGCACGGGCT
>SKZG01000144.1 GCA_007127495.1 Planctomycetales bacterium | reverse complement strand
TGGCGGTGGTAGCCCCAACCTTCGTCGTAGTCGGGCAGTTCGCTCAGGTCGGTCAGGTACTGGAGCCGCCACGATTCGTTGAAGCCGCGGTTATTGAGCAGCACCCGCCCCATCGCCAGCAGATAGTTGCCCACCGAGGCGTGATCGTCGTCCTGGCGGGCCAGGGGCCAGGCCTGGACCATCAGTTGCAGGGCCCGCACGCGGTCGCGCTCCACCGAATTGACCGGCGTCCCGCCCTGGCCGCCTCGTTTGGGGCCGCGGGAGAACTCGCCGGCCACGATGAAGCCCTGGTGCGGCACGTTCATGTAGTGCTCGGCCATGGCCCAAAGCACCCGCCACTGCTCGGCGTGCGCGGCGACGACGGCCTCGTAGAAGGCGTCGATCTCGTCGAGGCGATTCAGGCGTTGCAGGCACTGGGTGGCCTGGCCGACGTCGTTGCCCACCTGCAGGGGGTCGCTCTTCGGATCGGTGGCCAGCTTGTGGAGCATTTGGTAGGCGTCGTTGAAGTTGCCGTCGTTCATGGTTTTCTGCGCGAGTTGGCGGGCTTGCTGCTCGTCGGCAGGCGGATCCGCGGCGAGGCCAAAGCCGCCGCTGAGGGTTGCAGCCCAAAGCAAAAAGGGACAGAAAAAGCAAATGTGCCGCATGGTTTGAACTCCTGTTACTGAATGCCCACTTGATGTGGCAAGCGATAGGCTTTTTTTGCAACCAGCCTTATGAGGGAACTCCAAATACATACATGGGAGTGGTAAGCTCCACAGGTTGAGCCACCGTCTTTCTCTCAGGAACCGGCCAAGGTTGGCCCAAAACGGCTAACGCCCTGGAAGGTCAGTGAAGGGTTACCTTGGTTGTATCCTGTGGAGCGGTTCGAGAGAAGCACCCTTCCCCCGCGCCGACTGGAGGGTTAGACGGACGCCACGGTGCCAAAGTTCCCGTCGTTTTCATGGCTATCGGCCAGATGCAATAGCTCGCGGGCATTTGCCCGAATCTCTTGCGTCGGAGTGGCATTTCCAAGCATAATGAAAATAGAAGAGCCTTCTTTTGCTTCGCCTTAAGTGCCGCCGAGCGCAGCCCTTTCGTCGGGTTTGCAATATTCTGGGGAGTACCGTGACGGATTCGTTTGACCCATATCGTCAGTGGCTGGATATCGCCGAGCCGAGTCGCCCGCTGGATCATTACCAACTGCTTAGCCTTCCGCGTTTTGAAAGCGACCCGCTGCGAATCGCCCAGGCGGCCGACGTCGTTATGGCCAAGGTCCGCACGATTCGTCCGGCAGATCGGGCCGCGGAATGGGGCAGACTGCTTGACCAGCTTCAGGGCGTGAAGGTGTGCCTTTTGGACGCTGACAGCAAAAAGGCCTACGATGCCAGCTTGAACCGGGGCGTGGGTTCTCAACAGAACGACCTTGGCGCTGAACCTTCTGCCGCAGCAGTCCATTCCACCGGAAAGCATGGCGCGCCCAGCCCCTGGACGCAGTCCGAGGCGCCTTGGCGGTCTGCCCCCGCACCGATGGGGGCATGGGACGACCCAATGTCACATCCCACTCGGTCAGGTAGTCGTTCGATACCGACGGCATCCGCCGTAACGGCTGTGGGCGTTTCAGCGACTGCTGGGGGCGCGCCGCCACGTGCCGGTTCTGCAACCGACGGTTCCTCGCAGCGACGTGTTGCTTCGACGGTCGCCGCCGCTGCGGAACGTTCCGGCCATGGCCTACCAAGAATAGGGACAACCATCGTGTTATCGTGTTTAGCCATTGTTCTTGCGGCGGTTGTCGCGACTCACCTTGACCGGGGCGCGCCGAGTTCGGACGAGCCCGAAGGTTCGCCTGCCGATTCGCACGCTTGGATGCCAGCGGACGACGAGCCGGTGCAGCCTATGCCAAGCCCGGCGGTGGAGAACGACTCGGCCGCTGGTGGGCAAGGTGCCCCGAAAGACGGGCTCCCCGCGCTTCCTCGGTCCAGCCCGCCCCGTCCAGCCGCTCCGGTCAGCCAGTCCGTTTCGGACCGCGACTCCGCCCCGGCTAGCCCAGCCGCCCCGGCAAGTCCGCCCGCCCCGACAAGTCCGCCCGCCCCGACAGGCCCGCCCGCCTCGGCGAGGCCGCGGCAACCCGAAGCGGATACCCAGGAGGTGGCTGCGGCGCCCGCCGGTAGTTCCGACTCGGATGCGGCGTTTGAGTCGGCTTTGAGCGACGCACGATTCTCAATGGCCGAACGCGATCTTGTCGGGGCTCGCGAGCACCTGGAAACCGCAAACGCACTTGCCAACCGCGAACCGCAGAAGCTGGCTGCCCGGCAACTCGGGGTTGTGCTGGATCATCTTATTGAGTTCTGGAACGGGCTGCATCAGGCAGCCGGCTCCCTGCAATCGGGGCAGGAATTGCCTGTGAAGGATACCTTTGTGAACGTCGTCCAGGCGAGTCCGGAGCGATTGGTGATCCGAAGCGCGGGGCGCAACATGCGCTATCGCGTCGATCAACTACCGGGTGGGCTGGTTTTGGCGGTGGCCGAATCGTGGTTTGCCAGGACGGCGACATCCAAGCTCCTGGTGGGAACTTTCCTGTGCTTCGACGCGGAAGGCCACGAGGAAATAGGCCGGAAGCTGCTCGACGACGCCGCGCAGGCGGGGCTCGACGTGACGCCCTTCGTGGCCGAATTGGACGCGCGCGGTAGCGGCGTCGATGTGGATAAGACCCGCGTGCATCCCGGAGGCAGGAGAACCCCGGCGGCGACCCTGCCGAGCCGACCGGCGGACCAAGCCGGCCGCACACGGGTAGAAGGCGACCAGGCAGCCCGCCGCAAGGCCGAGGAAGCCGCGATGCGATTGGCGGAAGAGGTGGTCCGGAAGAAGTTCGCCGAAGCGTTTCGTGCGGCGACCACGCCCATCGCCCAATCGGAACTGGCCGAAAAGCTGATGGCCGAGGCTGCCGGCTCTGGAAAGAAGAGTGACGAAACCATTGTCATGCTCCGCGAGGCGCAGCGGCTGGCGGTCGAGTCGGGCACGGTGGATTTGGCAATGCAAGCAATCGATTCGCTTGCCGCGATGCGTGTGGCTGATCCGTTGGCAGCGAAGACCAACGCGATGGAAGGACTGTTGGAGACGGCCCGCGGCGCCGGCGGGCAGCGCCAGGTTGCCCAAGCAGCCCTTCACCTGATCGGGCAGGCGGCGACTGAGCGGCGATTGCCCGAAGCGACGCGGCTGGCCGAGGTCGCTGTCGCTTCCGCCCGAAAATCGAACAACGCCAACTTGATGCGTCAGGCAGTTGGCGTCAAGCATCGGCTGGATACGATGCGAAAGAAATAACCATTTGCTCGGGCAGCGGGTTGTACGCCGTCGAATACAGACTGCCCGCCCCGCCACCGTGGGGCTGGTTGCCAGCGATTTATGGGCCCACCCGCCGAAAGGTCTTCCCGACAGTTTGCCCTTTGACTTGCCTCGCAAGCGTGGTTAAAATAGAGTGGTGAGTCGTACATGCAAAGGGGTCCTGCCATAGTGTTCGATCTCTGCAAAACAAATGACTGAATCCGAATCGAATAGCCGTTCCATCTCCCCGCAGCCTAGCCCTTCGAATGGGGGCAGCGCAACGGGCTCTGCGATGTCGGGTAGGGTTGGACCTCGCTCAGCATTTGATGAATCGGCTACTGTCATATCGAGTGATCCGCCGCTGACTGCGCCACAAGCCGTCGGTTCGGATGGGGCGGGATCCCACAATGGACTTCTTCCCGGCGACCGGCTTGAGCACTTTGAACTCATGGAATTCATCGGCGGCGGGGGCATGGGGCGGGTGTTCCGTGCTCGCGATACGCGACTGGGACGGGTGGTGGCCTTGAAGGTGCTGGCCCCCGGACAGGCCGAGGAACCCGACGCGCTCGCGCGGTTCCAGAACGAAGCGCAATCGGCGGCTCGGCTCGATCACGAGAACATTGCCCGCGTCTTCCACGTCGGCGAGGATCGCGGCCTGCATTACATCGTATTCGAGCACGTTGAGGGGGTGAATCTTCGAGCGCTCGTGTACGAGAACGGCCCGCTCCCGCTGGCCGACGCGATGAGTTATACTGTGCAGATTGCCGAGGCGCTGGCACATTCCGCCAATCGCGACGTGGTCCACCGCGACATCAAACCTTCGAATGTGCTCGTGACGCCGGCGGGGCAAGCGAAGTTGATCGACATGGGCCTCGCCCGTCTCCACAAGATCGATACGGTTGCCGCCGACCTGACCGCGAGCGGCGTGACGTTGGGCACCTTCGACTACATTTCGCCGGAGCAGGCGCGCGACCCGCGTAGTGCCGACGTTCGGAGCGACATTTACTCGTTGGGCTGCACCTTTTTCTTCATGCTTACCGGCCGTCCACCGTTTCCCGAAGGGACGGTCCTGCAGAAGTTGCTCCAGCACCAGGGCGACGAGCCGCCCAACGTGAGGCAGTTTCGCCCCGATACCCCCGAGGGTTTGATTGCCATTTTGCGTCGGATGTTGGCGAAGGATCCGCACAACCGATATCAAACGCCATCGGAACTGCTCGACGACCTGACCATCGTGGCGCGGCATCTCGGCTTACGACCGCTGAGTACGAGCGGCCACGTTTGGGAACTGCCGCGGCCGCCTCGCATTTCTCCGCTGGCATACCATTTGCCGTGGCTTGCCCCGATGGTGGCCTTGTTGTGCGTGGTCGCCGCATTGCATGTACTGGGTGGCAGTGACAGCCCACCGCCCCCCTTGCTGGGCACCCCGGAAGAGTTTTTTGGTGAAGTATTGCCGGATCCTGCCGAGTTTGCTTGGCCCTCCGAACTCGACAACGAGCCGGAAACACGCACTCGGCCGGAGGACCCGACCGACGGCCGCCCGCAATTTCCACCGGGGGATCCAACACCGCAAGCCGAACCGCGTGAGGTCGCGCCGGAAACCAAGGCGTCTGACGAACGGTCGCCAGCGCCTGACACTTCGGTCGATAGCGATACGGTGCGGGAATCCCCGGATTCCGCACCGGCTCCCGCATCACGCGCGGAGCGGCCATCTCCCAAGCCAGTCTCGCAGCCTGCCCCGCCGGACACATCGCCTGAGGGGGATTCGACCGCCGACCCCGCCGACCCCGACAGCGCCCCCGTACCACGTCCCCGAGAACCCGTGGAAGACAGCCGGCGTGCGCCCGAGGTCCACGACACTTCCGACGCCGATGGAAAGCCTGATACCTGGGCGGAAACCGACCGGCAAGCGGGTGTCCTTATCGTACACGGCGGCGACAATGACCAGGAAGGGTTTGCTTCGCTTGCCGCAGCCCTGGCGGTTGCTGAAACCGGAAACGTCATCGAATTGCGCTACGACGGCCCGCGCGAGCAGGCGCCCGTCAGGCTCACCAACCGCCGACTGACGATTCGCGGAGGCGAGGGCTTCCAGCCGATTGTCGTGTTCCCGACCAACGGCAATGATCCCATCCGGCAGCCTCGGAGCATGATCAGGTTGAGTTCGGGCGAATTGAGTGTGGTGAATCTTGCATTCGAGTTGGATGTTTCGGACGAAGTTCCCGTCGATAAATGGTCCTTGTTCGAGGTGGTCGGCGGGGCACGTGTGAGCATGCAACGCTGTACGCTTTCGATTGTCAATATTTCGGATAAGTCGATTACCCATCACTCTGACGTGGCGTTTTTCCGTGTCCCGCCCGCGCCTGGGGCCGAGCGCATCATTGGCGACGACACGGAAACGGCCAGTGTTCCGGCGGTTATCGGGCTGGTCGATTGCGCTGCGCGAGGTCAGGCGGCGCTATTGCGTGCTGAATCGAATCAGTCGGTCCGTTTCGATTGGGACAACGGGCTGCTGGCTACCAGTGAGCCGCTTGCGTTCCTAGTGGCCGGGCTCCACGCGCCGGCCGAAGGCTATTCCGTCGCCGTGAATCTGCGGCATTTGACAGCGAGGGTTGGCGGCAGCCTGCTGGCAATGCCCGATCTACATCCCGTCGCTCGCCAAATGCCCACCGGGTTGGTGCTTAGCAACAGCATTGTAACCGGCGCGGCGGGCGTGCCGCTGGTGGACCAATTCGTGGCCGTGGACCAATACGTGGCCGTGGACGAAGATCCCCGCCAGAGGCTCCAGTTCCAGGGAAATCGCAATTTCTACGAGGGTATTGACGTCTTTTGGCGGCTCCGCGGGACCGGCGATGATCAGCCGATTGTGTTGTTCGATTTCGACGCCTGGCAATCGTACTGGGGATACGAGGATGAGAGCTTTCCGAGCCTCGACCGGGTGGTTTGGCAGGAAGTTCCGAGTGCA
>SKZG01000109.1 GCA_007127495.1 Planctomycetales bacterium | reverse complement strand
CGGGTAGCTTCTGGCTTCGCGGGGTGACCGCCGACGAGATCAAGGCTGTCGAGTCTTCCGTGTTGTGGTATACAGAAGGCAAAGGCGACGAAGACATGGCCGTGCATGCTTTTTGGCGCACTAGCGCGGAGGCAAACCACTGGATTGCCCCCAACCGGCCGAACCGTTTCGAGACGACGCTGCCTCGCACGCCCCTGTCTTATAGTGGGGCGATTCTCAAAGTACGCTGGTGCGTACGCGTCCGCGCCTTCCTGCTGGGCGGGAGAGAGATCATCGGCGAGCGTGTCTTCCAACTCGGCATGCTACCCGCCCCTGAACTCGCGCAGCCGTGATGGATCGAAACCTGGATGTCCCTGTCCCAACCAATCCGTTCTGCACCCGGTGTGTGCGTCCGGGGGCGGTTCCCTTCCGATTTCCCGAGGGGGAAACCGCCGACGGCCTCGCCGATCGGCTCCGCGACATGAATTGGCGCGGCGCGATCGTCGGGCCGCACGGCTCCGGAAAATCGACATTGCTGGCAGTGCTTCTGCCCCTCCTCCAAAGCCACCAACGGCACATTGTCGCAATCGCCTTGCACGATGGACAGCGCCGGCTGCCGGAACATTGCCGATTACGACGTCTGCCCCCGAATACCCTCCTTGTGATCGATGGATATGAGCAGCTTGGGTTTATCGCCCGGGTTCGGCTCCGTTGGCATTGCCGGCGCCGAAAGCTTGGGCTCTTGGTAACATCGCACGCCTCGGTTGGGCTGCCCGTCCTGTTTCGAACCCAAGTTGATTTGCCACTGGCCCAGCAGATCGCGTCGGAATTGCAGGACGGATTCCAGCCGCACGTGCATCCGGACGATGTTGCCCGCGCGTTCGCCCAGTGCGACAACAACCTGCGAGAACTCCTGTTTTCCCTTTTCGACCTTTACGAAGCTCGGCAACGTAAAGGGCGTTAGTGGCATGCAATAACCGCCGTTCAGGTACTTTGTCCGGCCGTGGGAAACAGTTCACCACGAACGGGCCAGCTTTTCACGGGGCGGCTGTGCGGTCGGTTTGGCTCCCCTGCTTGCCAAGGGAACCGCTTTCTGGACGGCTACCTAAACGGTCTGCGGCAGCGGTTTTTTCGATTACGGCCTGTCAGCCGTACCGACGACCTCGGCCATCCGTTGATGCAGGTCCTCGGATATGCCGTCGAGGCTGTCGTCAGCGTCGGATGCGTCCGGCGGTGGTTTGTCTGGCCATTCCGTCTGCACCGGGCTGGAGGCGCCGGTTAGCACCGGGCTCACCGAAGGTTCGCCTTCGAGTGCAATTCGTCGGCAGGCCACTCCATCGTGGAAATACGCGCAGTTGCGTCCCGATCGCTTGGCCATGTACAGCGCCTCGTCGGCGTGCTTGACCGCGGTTGCCCTGTCGTGGCCCCGTGCAACCAGCGTCGCGCCCAGGCTTACGCTAAGCGGGATCCGCGCCCGTTCGTAACAAAATGGCCTTGACGCAATGGCAGTTCGAAGCCGATGTGCAATCTGCTTTGCCTGAAAGGCGTCAACCCCCGGAACAATTGCGGCAAACTCCTCGCCCCCGTAGCGCGCGACCATGCCCTTGCCGGCGAGCAAGGCGTCGAAACGGGCGGAGATGCTGCACAGCAACTCGTCGCCCGCCGGATGCCCGTACTCGTCGTTCAACTCCTTAAAATGGTCCACATCGAGCATGATGAGGGCGAAGGGGGCGGTCGCCTGCTCACCTTGAAAGCGGAGGGCGTCGTCGAATGCGCGGCGGTTCATCAAGCTGGTGAGCGGGTCGGTACGCGACTCCGTGAAATGGGCCGCGATCTGCTCATTCTGCTGTTGCAGTCGTTCCTCCGCCGCGGCCAGCCCAGCTTGGAGCCGCTGATTGATGGCAACGAGGCGGGCGACGGAACGAAGTACGAGGTCGTTCAATGTGGCAGGATCGTCTTGTTGGATGTCAGCGAGTTCTCGTCCAACCTCGGATATCCGGTTACGGTGGTCGCCCACTTCGCCCGAAACCCGTGCCGCCAACACGCCGAGCTGCTTGGCGAAGAAACGCAGCCGGCGCCGTTCAAGCTCCATGGCGGCTTCTCGTTGGTCGTGCTCCCGCCTTGTATTACGCCTGCCGAACGGCAGGCATCGGCCCAAAACCACGCCGACCGCCAATTGCACGGAGCCGAGCAGCAACATGACGCCAATGATCGTCCAGTAGAAGCCCATCAGTCGGCATGCCCTCCCAAGCAGAACAATTGATAGAACTGGTGCAACCCGGTCGCGCGGCATGGGCGGGAGCCGGGAGGCCAGTCTTAGTAAAAGATAGCTTACCAGAGCCCCTTGGGCACGAGCCCGCGCATCCGCTCGAGCAGCGTGGTTCGTTCTCCCGGTTTCGGCTTTCGAGGTTCGAAGGTTTGCATGGCCGGCAAATTGGGACGGTTGGCAAGATTGTCGACTGCACCGGCCGGCAAAGCCACATGCTCTTGAAGAAATCGCGGCCAGTAGCCTTCGAGCAGGCTGAGGCAGTCAGCCAATTGTCCATTTTGGAGCTTTACGTCCATGAGCGAGATGTGCTTTGAAAGCTCCACCAACTCATTGCGGTTGAATGAAAGATCATATACTTCGACGCGGTCGATAAATACTTCGCCCGCGCCCATCAGATCGAAACGCACCGACATCCGTCGGCCCGGCTCCAGCGGCAGGTCCGCAACATGGAACAGGTATTGCCCCCAAGCGGCGCCGATGGGCACGGCGGGCTGCCCATTGGCGGGCGGAACGCCGATCGTTGCAAAACGGTACGGGAGCCTCCCGAAATCGCCCTCGATTGCCAGGCGAAGAGGCGGTTGCTGCGCGGGGTCGTCCACACGCAGCCAAACAGCTAATGTCAAACGTCCGGTCCCCGGAGCCTCAAACGGTTGGCTTACCAGCGCAGTAACGGGCCCTTCGCTTTGCATCCGAACGCACTGTTTGCCGTGGTGGGGGCTGGCGGTGTCGAGCCGGACCTCAACGCCGGGCTGATTTCTTGTAAAAGACCAACCGGGAATCGTTTCCGCCTGGTCCGCAAGGTCTTCGAAGTAAGGATTCTCAATGACCGGCATCGGCGTGGCGTTGCGCAACACGGCGGCCCGCTGCCCGAGAGTCCGGATGCGTTGTTCGATAGCTTCCCGAATGGGTGTGGGAATGACCGCTTCCGGCGCCACAAGCTTGGCGTTGGCCACGTTCAAACGCACGGCAATCAGGTCGTACGGTTTTAACTGCACTTCCCATACGAACGTCCCACGCCCATCCTGCCGTAGCGGAGATGCATGCCTCAAGCCGGTGAGTTCCTCGATGCGGCAACCGGCGGGCGCTTCGATGCGGACCCTGGCCCCGACGGCAAACGGCGCGTTGTTCACGGCATAGGCATACGTATAGCCTTCATGGTGCGCGTAGCGAAACGTGACCGGTTGCGAGGGCCACGAAGACTCCTGCACACGATGAAACGGCACGGCGGGCAGGCTGCGGTAGGCGGCCACAAAATCGGCAAGTGCCGCCTCTTGGCCAAGCGGCAGCAACCACCCGCCGTCACACAGGATGGCAGGGTCGGCCTTGGCCATTGCGTTGGCGAACCGTCGGCGGTTCTCATGCCCGGAGGGCGATACTTGCGAGAATAACGCGGTGTAACTGGGCTGGAATGGGCTCTTGGCGTCGAACGAACCGACACGCGACTGATGTGGTGGTTGGAAGAACAAGACCGCCGGCACCGACTGATTCTCGAAAAGCCGATCGAATTCCGGCATGAGCGGCAATTCCCGCCCAACGGCCGCGGCGGTCGAGCCACTCGCGGCCCCAATGCGCTCCGTACGGAGCAGCACCGGCCCCGCCTCCTTCCGATACCGCTCCGGGTCAACCCCCAGGCTCAAGAAAACGTCGGAAAGCGAGGGGCGGCCGATCAGGGTCGGGCGGAGTCGCTCCAGAGGGCCCTCGCCGGACAGCATCTCAGAACCCGCCAACATCAGCTTGGCCCCGGGCCGCGCGGCCGACAATTCTGCCTGGACTCGACCGTAGAAATCTTGCAGTCGGTCAGCCCGCCAACGCAGCCATACCGATCGATGCGGCTCGGTCGCAAGGAACCGTGCTCTCTCGGCGAAACGGTTGATCCCGGAGCCGGGCACACTGGTTTTCGTTTCCCGGCTGAAACGCGCGACCGTGGCGTCGTCGAGTCCCCACTCGGGCCCCGGCAATTGAGCATAGCCGTGGGCGGAAAGCTGCACGGCCAGACCGGCGAAAGACGGGTGGTGTGCATAACGGCCCACCAATTCGCGCACCACGTCAAGCATCGCCTCCTGCACTTGCGGATGAAGCACATTGTAGTAGGCTCCTAGTCCACGGCGAGGAAAATGGACTTGCGTCCAAGGCCTTCCCTCCGGACCAATCCATTCGATGCCCTCAGCCTCCGGACCACCGCGGCGCAGCAGCCCCTCCAGAGCCGGCATGTGGGCGCCAAACTCCAGTCCCGGAATGAGTCGTAACTGCTGCCGATTGAACAGGAGGAAAAGCATTTCCAGAACGTCCTTGCGCACCGGATCCTGCGCTGTGCCGAAAAGGACTCCTGTATCGTATCGGGGGGTGGGTTCAAGGAGGCGGCTCGGATAAATGGTGCTGCCGTCAGCCAGTACGTTGATCATCAGCCCGTTGTAGCCCGCGTACTCCAGGTACTCAACCAGGCGCGTGCCGCTTTCGTGAAATGTCTGCCAATCGTCCAATCCCCGCTCGATGGTCGGATCGAACGACTCCTGGGCCGAGAAGTTTTCAGGCAACATCGGCCGATCCATGTAGGCCGCCAAAAGACGATCTCCCGACCCAGGCCCCGTGGGAGCGCGAGGCAAGCGAGTTCCGGCCGAAAGGATGCGAATCTTTCCATACACGGCGGCGTCGTTGGCACGCAGGTTCGTCATCAACACCATGGGCGACGTCGTACGAGGCCAGAAAACGAGCCGGTGACGCCGCCACTGGGGCGCCTCGTCGGCATCGATGGGAGCCGGCCCAACCTCCACGCCCGAATCCAAGCCGATGGGCATCAACGCGCCCGCCGCGTTCGGCTCCAGGATGCTGATGCCCAAGGTTTGAGCCACGTCGCTGGGATAGTCGACCTCGAGGAGGTGCGGGCGACCAGGATCGACGACCGGCAGCTTGTAGGCTTCCCAACTCCGGTCCGGCGACTCGCGGCTGGGGCTCAGGCGGACGAGTTCGCCCAGCGGATGCCGCCACCGCTGCATGTTGCCGTTGCCCAAGGGCGCTTTCCATAGCCGTGCCACCCTCGGAAGCTGCGGCAATTTGGCAAGTAGATCCCACCAGTGGGGATGCGCCGGATCGATCTCGACCACTTGGCGAAACGCCGCGTCGGTAATTTCAGCGCCGGCTTCCGGAGGCTCCGGTGCCAGTACCAACAATTGGATGTTTCGCTCCGCCACGGTTTGGCGCCAATGAAGCGGCCTTCGGACCGGATTTGGCCAACCGGCGCGCGTTACGGCCATCGTCAGATCGTACGCGCCCTCTCCCGCCGGCAACGGTATGCTGAGGGGAAACGCAACCGCGTGGCCTGCCCGGCCCTCGCGCTCGGCCGACCATAACACGCGCGTGCCGCGAGCTGGTGTCAACTCGAACTTCACGGTGAATCGACTGTCTGCCGGAATCGGCAGCAAGTGCGGTTCCACGGTCAGCTCCAACGATTCGCTCGGCGCAAACACCAATGCAGAATGACTCGTAGTAACCCGCAGCGTGTCGCCCGGAGATCGCTGAAAAAGCACCCGGTTGCCCCGATCGTCGAGCTGCTCGTTTCGCGCCCCGTCGAGCAAATCGGCGAGTGACACGGTAAACCGCGCGACCGGCTCCGGAGCGTCGGCCGGGGTTAGAGTCAACTGAACCGACGCGGCCAAGGGAGCGTCGACCAGCACATCGACGCCGTCATAGGTTCGCGGGCTCCGCTGCCGGATTTCCAGCCGCGAGCCGTGGTCGGCAAGCCACATCGAACCCGGCTCATCGGCCTCGATTCCAAGCAGTTCCGGCTCGCGTAGCGTTCCCTGATCGACGGTCAAGGCTCCGGTCCAGAGCCGGGCCGCCCCGCCGCCCCAAGCAAGACGTATACGCATGGTTTCCGCGCAAGCGCTGCCGGAATGGGCAAGGCATGCCAAGAAGAGGCTCAGGGCGAGCAACGCGCGGAACCCAAACGCCGCGTAACAACGTTCACCGAGAATGGCGAGGGAACGAGTCCATATCTTCGGCAGTCGTCCGCCATTGAAAAAAGCGCCGGTCGCCAGAAAGAT
>SKZG01000173.1 GCA_007127495.1 Planctomycetales bacterium | reverse complement strand
CCGGCGACGATGACCCCCATGAACAACAGCGGCGTAATCTGTTTGGCAAAGCCCCACGACTGGTCGAACCACTCGCCCACCGCCTCGGGCCGGCGCCCGAAGCCCAGCACCACCGCCAGCCCGATGGTTGCCGCGGTAAACGGCAGCATCGCGCCGTAGGGGAGCCCGTGCTCGGCGCCGCCGGCTAGTTCAGCATAGCCTGGCAAGACGTGGCCGAACTGCGGCACGAGCCATAAGGTGGTCAGCGCCCAGGTGGCCACGGTAGCCAGACCGACCAGCGCCATCTTCCACCAGCGAACGCCGAACCAGGCCACGAGAATCGCCGCTAGGAGCACCGCAAACACGGAGGTCAGCAGCCATTTATTCGACCAAATCGTATACCACAGGCCCTCGGTCGCGTCGGGCCTGCCCCAGTTGGCAAACACCAAGATTCCGACCATGGCGGCGAAATAGGTGGCCGTCTTCCAAAGGGGCCGGTCCGCCTCGCTTTCCGGCATTGCGAGGGCCTGGGCGGCTTTTTCGGACTCCTCGCGGCGATAAATGGCATGCATCGCCAGGCCGATGACCACGCTGAAGACAATCGCCCCGACCGCCCTCGCGATTCCAAGCGACGGCCCGAGCACGGCCGCGGTCAGGACGATCGCCAGCACGTTGATGGCCGGGCCGGAATAGAGGAACGCCACCGCCGGGCCCAGTCCCGCGCCCATCCGCCAAATGCCCGCAAACAACGGCAGGATGGTGCAGGAACAGACGGCCAGGATCGACCCGCTCACCGAGGCGACGCCGTAGGCGATCGGCTTCGGGGCGGTGGGGCCGAGATACTTCATCACGGCGTTCTGGCTGACAAACACGGCGATGGCCCCGGCAATGAAGAAAGCCGGGATCAGGCACAGCAGCACGTGCTCCTGCGCGTACCAACGCGTCAAGGCCAGGGCCTCGTAGATCGACTGGTCGAATCGTTGCCAACCCAGCGGCAGGGTGAACGCGACGAGGAAAGCCGTCAGTCCCAGCGCGAGTTTCTTCCATTCGCGCTGCAAGAGCGAAGGCTCGCAAGTTTCGGCGAGACATTCGGCGGCTTCGTCGTGGGCGCGCGGGATGGTGTCGATAGCGACCGTATCGGAGATCGAACTCGCTGCCATGGTGTAAGTACTCGTGTGTGTTTCCGGGGACGTGGACTAATATCGAGAATTGCGTTATTGGTAATTTAGCCAAATATAAGATTCTACCGCCCCGTGGCTGTTGTGGCAATACGCTTTTCAGCGGTTTCAGGGACAGACGCCGGCGGGAAACAGGGAACCCGGATTATTCACGATAGGTAGGGTGGGTCAAACAAGCCACTTCTCTGGTGGGGCATCGGTCGCTATGGCCGACGTATTTCCAGGCCGACGGATTGGAAATAAGGCTCTTCCGTTTCTAGGTGCAGGCCACGCTAATGTAGTAGGCACACGCCGTGTGCTGTCCTTGAAACCAAGGCTGTCTGCACCTAGAAACGGAAGAGCTAAAAATAAGCTCGGTTGCGGCTTGTGCAGCCCCACCATCGAATGACGCGACCTTGACCCACCCTGCGTAGATGAATAATCCGGGGGAACCGGCCGATGAAGCTCAAACCCC
This sequence comes from Planctomycetales bacterium, assembly GCA_007127495.1. Classification (GTDB taxonomy): domain Bacteria; phylum Planctomycetota; class Planctomycetia; order Pirellulales; family Thermoguttaceae; genus PWXP01. Next base: position 4,693 of record SKZG01000173.1, on the reverse strand, counting down.
TCTTGTCATCATAGTGCCATTTGGCTAAACTAGCAAATACCAGAGTCCGATACGGAGAACTGTGCGGGAGGTCCCGGCGGGTTGGCAGGCAGCAGGGGGCTGGGATGCCTTGCGTTGGACTTTGACCGGTTTTGTTTGTTTGGTATAGTCGCAAAATAGTCACCTCAATAGCCCTCAATAGCGAGGAGTTGTCATGGAACCTTCCGTAACACGTCGAAAGTTTGTTCAAGCGATGGGAGTCGGCGCCGGCAGCGCGGCCGGCTTGGCCCCCTTGGCAGCGCAAGCGAGCGACGGCCCGAAAGAGGCCGTGAAGATTGTCGCCGTTGCGTGCAGTCCCAGGCCGGGGAAGACAACGGCCCAGGCGCTCGGCATCTGCCTGGAAGCGGCCAAGGCGGTCGACCCGCAACGGATTGAAACGGAACTGATCGACTTGGCCGAGATGGAGATTCCCGCCTATTTGGCTGCCGGCATCCCACTGAAGCCGGGCGACCAAGACGACTTTCCCGACGTGGCGGAGAAGCTAAGCGATCGAAACGTTATGGCGATCGTCGTGGGCTCGCCGGTCTATTTCCGCAGCCCGACCGCACTGTGCAAGGCGTTTATTGATCGCTGTTTTGCTTTGCGGCGAGGGCGGTTCGCCCTGTCCGACAAGGTCGGCGGCGCAGTCGCCGTCGGCGGGGCGCGCAACGGCGGCCAGGAATTGACGCTGCAGGTCATTCAGTCGGCCATGATGTGTCAGGAAATGATTATCGTGGGCGACGGCCGACCGACCGCTCACGCGGGCGCTTCCGTATGGAATATCGGTAACGACGACATTTCGGGCGATGAGATCGGAGTCGCCACGTTGAAGAATCTGGGCCGCCGCGTTGCCGAAGTGGCGTTGAAGCGAGAACCTTCGGACGCGTAATTGTTGCCGATTCGTCGCGATTCTTGCCGGCCAATTGCGTGGTGTTAGAATGAGACAAGACGCCCGTCCATGCGGAAACAATAGCTCAGGCGGGGCCGCGGACAAAGCTTTGCTCACGGCGCGTAGCGCAGGAGAAACCAAGTGACATTGAAGGAAGCCACGGCCAATTCGCTGCTGATGTTTGTCGCCGCCACGTGCGTGGTGCTGATCGTCAAGGCGATTTCGCCCCCCCCACATGGCATTCCGCCCGCGGCGGGCGGGGCGTCTGGAAAAGCGGCTGAGGCGGCCATGCAGGACGGCGTTCGGGTGTACTACATCCACGGCAACTTCCGGTGCTCCACCTGCCGGAGCATCGAAGAGTACGCCAAGGAGGCCGTGGAAAACGGTTTCTCCGAGGAGTTGAGCGCCGGGAAAGTCGAGTGGCGCGCCGTCAATTTCCAGACGCCGGGCAACGAACACCACGCTGTCGATTACGAGATCGTTGCCCCGTCGGTCGTACTTGCCCGATTTGAAGGCGGCCGGCAGGCCGAGTGGAAGGCGTTGCCCGAGGTTTGGGAGCTTGTGGGCGACAAGAACGCTTACGTCGAGTTTGTGCAAAACAGCTTGCGCGAATTCATGGGCGCAGCGCCGTCACAAGTTCCCACTCCTGCCACGTCCCCCGAGTTTTTCCTTTCCCCAACGGAGTGACCCACCATGATGAATGTTCCCTTGGTTCGCAGTACACGAGCAGGCCGCTTGAGGTGGATCGCCGTTGTGTCGGCGGTATTGGCGGTTCCGGTTTACCTTGGGTGCCAGAACGAGCCCGACGCCCCCTTGTTGCCGCAACAGCCCGCGCAAGCCGAACTCGATTACCAGGCGGGCCGCCATCCCGGTCAGGCCCCCGCCCAACCGACAACCTCAGGCTCCGGCCTTCCCGTGCTGGTGGCCCTGGGCGCAGGGCAGTGTGTTCCATGCAAGATGATGCAGCCCGACCTTGCCGAACTCCGGGAGAACTACTCCGACGCGATGGAACTGGTGTACATCGACGTGTGGAAGGACCAAGCGGCCGGCGCGCGGTACGGGATCAATATGATCCCCACGCAGATATTCTTCGACCCTGCGGGCAGGGAGCTTTTCCGGCATGAAGGGCTCTACCGCAAGGAAGACATTCTTGCCAAGTGGGAAGAACTGGGCATGCCGCTGCAACCGAACGGAACAGATACAGCGCCGGAGGCGGGATAAACGATGATCGGTTTTGCCTGGGGAATAGGGCTGGCCTTGTGGTTCGGCATTCTCACCTCCATCAGCCCCTGCCCGCTGGCCACCAACATTGCAGCGATCTCCTACATCGCACGGAAGGTGGGCAATTCCCGGCAGGTGTTCCTTACGGGGCTGCTTTACACCGTGGGGCGCACCGTGGCCTACATGGTTCTGGCGGTTGTGCTGGTGGCCGGCGCGCTGTCGATTCCCGAGGTTTCGCGATTCCTGCAGGAGTACATGCACCTGGTCATCGGCCCGATCCTGATTATCGTGGGCATGTTCCTCGTAGGGCTGATTGAAATGGATTTGGGGGGCGGCGGCATGGGGGAAGGGCTCCAGAAGCGGGTAGACGCCCTGGGGGTTTGGGGCGCGCTCCTGCTGGGCATCGTGTTCGCCCTGACCTTCTGCCCCACTTCCGCGTTTCTCTTCTTCGGCAGCTTGGTGCCTCTTTCGCTCGATTTGAACTCGACGGTCGCTCTGCCGGCCGTGTACGGCGTGGGCACCGCTTTGCCGGTGATTGTGTTCGCCGTCCTGTTGGCTACCAGTGCCCAGTCGGTCGGAAAGGCCTATAACGTATTGGCCAAGGTGGAGTGGTTCGCCCGGACGGCCACCGGTTGTATCTTCATCCTTGTGGGCATCTATTTTTCCCTGGCACATGTGTTCCGCGTCATCTGATCGGAAAACGCAGTTTTAAGCCGCGGCGAGTGTATTAAGCATTTCGTGTGCCAGGAATTGGAATTGTCCTCCGCGTCGCACGCGGTCAGTCGTCGGCGTTGTCCAGTTGGCCGACGGCCCAGCGGACGCCCTGGACCAGCAGACGCTGGAACTCGTCGGTTTGCATGGTTTCGCTGGCGTGCCCGATGGTGGTTCCGAACACCCGGCCCTCGCCGTACTGGTTGGTCCACACGACGCAGTGCTCTTCACCGCCGCCCGACACGCCAACCGCCAGGCACTTGGCGGTGTCGGCCATTGCGTGGATGCGGTACAGTTCGCCGCGTTCGTAGCGCCAGGTTTCCGGCAATCCGGCCAGGGTGGGGTGGTCGCGTTTGGTGAAGGCGACGGTGACCGGCGCGCCGGGTTCGTGGTTGCGGCTGGTCACGCCCAGGAAGGCCACCCATTTGCCGCTTTCCTTCTCGTCGGGCCAGTAGTTGTGCATGGTGCCATGGATCAGGACCGCCGGCAGCCCTTCGCGGTGTGGCTTGACGATCCGCTCGATCCACTCCGGATTGCTGTAGCCCGGCGCATTGCACTTGTTGTAGACCACCACGTCATAGCCTTCATGCCAGTCATCCTGTTTGAACACCGGATGGCGGTCTTGAACGCCGTCGACCATGGCTACCGTGACGTCGATGCCGGGAATGGCCGCTTTCAGCCCTTCGGTGACAATGCCCACCTGCCCGGCATAGTCGTGCCAGCCGCCGCCGGTCACGTACAGTGCCCGCAGGGGCCGAACCTCGTCGGCCGGGGAACCGGAAGCCGCGATGCTTACCATCGCCGCGCTAAGAATGACAGAAGTTACCTTTCGCATGACTCTCCTCCATTGGGTCCCGGAACAATGAAATTTCCCCTCCGCGCGACCGTTAGGATCGGTAAAGAAATAAAATAGCTGTCGCTCTTTTTTCCCCCTCACCCTACCCTCTCCCACCGAGGGAGAGGGGGCATCGGACAGTCATTTCTTTACACTATCCGCACGGCCCTTCTCAATATAGTGTATACACCGCCAAAGCCGATTGCAAGGGGGTGCTTGAGATTGGGGCTTGAGATTGGGGTGCTTGAGATAGGCTCCTCGCGGCGGCTGCCTGTAGCGACTGACCGCCGCTCCTGCGGGGCAAGCCCGCAGGTGGCCCTCTGTGCGACCCAATACTTATGTACCAAACCCAGGGGCTCGCGCCCCACGGCTTGCATCACGGCTACTGTACGTGGATCAACTCCAGGCCGGCGGGGGCGACGGTCAGGCGCCAAACGCCGGCGGCCGGGGTCAGGGGTTTCCAGTCGCCCTCGTCCCGATCGAAGTGCATCACCGTGGCGCCGTCCGGCGAAGCCAGCGTGAACTCGACCGACTGCGGCTGGTAGGCGTTGTGGTTGGCCAGCAGCAGGGCCTTGCGGCCGTCGGGGCCGGCCGGGTAGCGATAGTCGCCTACGAGGACCTCGCCCCTGGAAATCCGGGCCCAGAAGTCGTCCGGGATCGGGTTCAATCCGTCGGGCACGGCGGGCGGGTCCACCGGCCGGTCCTTGGCGTCCTTGGTGCAGGGCGTCGAGTACACGGCCAGGGGATTGCCCAGTTGCATCAGTTTCGGCCCCAGCGGCGCCAGGTGGGCGTTCACCCGCTTGAGGTCTTCGCCCACGATGCCCCATTCGGCCGTATCGAGGTTCAGGTGTACGTTCCCGCGGTAGTGATACATGTAGCCCCGCAGCCCGAAGACGGCCGATTGTGACAGCGTGAACAGCGCCCGGTTGTAGTTGCCCTGTCCCGGTTGGCCCGGCGTGGGGTCAGCGTATTTCAGGAACGGCACGTCGTGCTTTCGCGCGGCGTCCATGGCGCGGTTG
>SKZG01000017.1 GCA_007127495.1 Planctomycetales bacterium | reverse complement strand
GCATCACAATCCAGGCGCCGTCGGACTGCCTCGCCAGGAGTTCCAACCGCACGGCTTCGCGCCCGTCGGCGTCAATCAGCGTGATGGTTTCACGCGGGGTGAGCTTCCCGCGCGTCTTGCCTATCACGCGCCACGTGCCGCCCGGGCCGGCCTCAAGGAACAGCCCCTCCCAATGCCCCCCTGTGCGGGTGCGATAACCCACCAGGCGCGCGGGGACGACGCGCGTGTCATTGATCACCAGGCAATCGCCGGCGCGCAGCAGTTCCGGGAGATCGCGTACGTACCGGTGGCGGATCGTTCCGTCGGCACGAGCGACGACCATGAGGCGGGCGTCGGCGCGCGAGTGCAAGGGCGACTGCGCGATCAGCTCGCGCGGCAGTTCATAGTCGTAATGGTCCAAATCGCTCATAAGGCGTCAGGTTGAGGTGACCGTCGGCCGGGAGTCGGCCGGGAAATTGAGACGAGCGTGATTGTACACTTCGGATCAATCATTGGCAAATCGCTCCATTCGGCGAATCACTCCATTCGGCGAATCACTCCTTTCGTCGAATCGCTCCATTCATCGAGACGGCTCTTCCGTTTCTGAGTGCAGGCCGCTTCATTGTAGTAGGCACACGCCGTGTGCCGTCCCCAAAACAGGGGCTGTCTGCACTCAGAAGCGGAAGAGCCATCGAAACGGCAACCGCTCACCGTCCCTCTATCGGCCGAAGGGAACGGTTCCCGTGATTGGGGTGCGGTCCCGCTGGACTGGGCGGAGGGGCGGTTGTCCCGCCCTTGGGCAAAAAGTATGATGCTAGGCTGAAGTTCCAAACCGAGCTGGCGAAGGGCGCATCCCCTCGCCTCAAAGGGAGATAAAAATCGATGCTGGACAATACGAGTGGGGTCGCGGAAGGTGAACTCTCCCCCGAGGAGCACCGCCGCGTGGAGGAGTTCGTCAGTGAAGTTGTGGCGAGGAATCCCGGCGAGCCGGAGTTCCACCAGGCGGTGCGTGAGGTGGTCGAATCGGTCCTGCCTGTCGTCGAATCCACGCCGGCTTATCGCGATGCGAGGATTCTCGAGCGATTGGTGGAGCCGGAGCGCATTGTGATGTTCCGGGTACCGTGGGTCGATGACGCCAACCGCGTGCAGATCAACCGCGGCTTCCGGGTCGAAATGAACAGCGCCATCGGACCCTATAAGGGGGGGCTCCGATTCCATCCCACAGTCACGCTGGGTGTACTGAAGTTCCTGGCGTTCGAGCAGGTATTTAAGAACAGCCTGACCACCTTGGCGATGGGCGGCGGCAAGGGAGGCTCCGATTTCGATCCCAAGGGCAAGAGCGACCAGGAAGTCATGCGATTCTGCCAGTCGTTTATGACGGAATTGCAACGCCATATCGGTCCCGATACCGACGTCCCCGCAGGCGACATCGGCGTCGGCGCGCGCGAGATCGGCTTCATGTTCGGCCAGTACAAGCGCATTTCGAACCGTTTCTGCGGCGTGCTCACCGGCAAGGGCCTCGCCTACGGCGGTTCGCTCATCCGGCCCGAGGCCACCGGATACGGCGCCGTTTACTTCGCTCAGGAAATGCTCGCCACGCGCGGCGAGACGCTCGAGGGCAAGGTTGCTACAGTATCGGGATCGGGCAATGTGGCCCAGTACACGGTCGAAAAACTGCTGGAACTCGGCGCGAAACCGATCACGCTTTCCGACTCGGCGGGAACGATTGTCGACCCGGACGGTATCGACGCTGATAAGCTGGCCTGGGTGATGGAACTGAAAAATGTTCGCCGCGGGCGGATCAGCGAATACGCCGACCAGTACCGCGGAGCAACCTACCACCCCAACCAGCGGCCGTGGAAGGTGCCCTGTGACTTGGCGTTTCCCAGCGCCACCCAGAACGAAATCGACGTCGACGATGCCCGCGCGTTGGTTGAGAACCGGTGCCGTTGCGTTTCCGAAGGCGCGAATATGCCGACGAGTCCTGAAGGCATTGACGTGTTCCTCCGCGCGAAGATCCTCTACGGACCTGGCAAGGCCGCCAATGCCGGCGGCGTCGCCGTTTCGGGGCTCGAAATGACACAGAATTACGGCGTCATGCGGTGGCCACGCGAGGAGGTCGACCAACGCTTGCAGCAGATCATGAAGTCCATCCATGCCAACTGTCAGCGCTATGGGCGAACCGGCGATTATGTGAACTACGTGCGAGGCGCCAATATCGCCGGCTTCGTCAAGGTGGCTGACGCGATGCTCCAGCAGGGAATTGTCTGAACGGATGCAAAGGGGACAGCCGCCCGTGAACGGTGCCTCGTAATGCAACCCATTCCTCTAGCGCTGTGCATCACCGACCTTGACCTGGGCGGGGCGGAACGCCAATTCGCGGAACTGGCCGCTCGGATCGACCGCAACCGATTCGCGCCGGTCGTGTACTGCCTGGGGCCCCGCCCAGTGCCCGAGGCGGCTTCCTGCCTGCCGCGCATCGAGCAGGCGGGGATCGACTGCCACTGCCTGGGCGCTCGTGCAATGCGGCACTTTCCTTGGGTAACCGGCAGGCTGACGGCGCTGCTTCGACGTCAACGCCCCGCCCTGTTCCAGTCGTTCCTTTTCCACGCCAACCTGGCGGGCCGCCTCGCCGCCCGCCGCGCCGAAGTGCCGCACGTGGTATGCAGCCTCCGGGTTGCGGAGCACCGGCAGCGCTGGCACTTGTGGCTCGACCGGCTCACGCAAGCCAAGGTGGACCGTTACGTGTGCGTCAGCCAGGCCGTGGCCGATTTCTCGCGGCGGGAGGCCCACCTGCAAACCGAAAAACTGGTGGTCATCCCGAACGGAGTCGACGCCGATTGCCATCACCGCCCCACTCCGGCCGACCTGACCCCTTTCGGCATTCCGCCGGCCGCGCCCGTCGTCGTTTGTGTGGCTCGGCTCGCCCGGCAGAAGGGGCAGGCGTGGCTGATCCGGTCAGCGCCGCAATGGCTCGGGAAGCTTCCCGATTGCCACTTGCTGTTGGTGGGCGAGGGCCCCGACCGTGCGAGTTTGGAACGCCAGGTGCAACGAGCGGGCCTGCAAGGCCGCATCCACTTCGCTGGGTTCATCAACGACATTCCCGGCATCCTCGCCTCCGTCACGGCCCTGGCCTTGCCCTCGCTTTGGGAAGGAATGCCGAACGCCCTCTTGGAGGCCATGGCCGCCGGTTTGCCCGTGGTCGCCAGCCGTGTAGAGGGGGTGGACGAGTTGCTCGGCCCATTGGCCGAACGGCAAACTGTCCCGTATGGCGACGATTCCGCCCTGTCGGCCCGGCTCGAGTCGATCGTACGCGATCGCGAGCTGGCCCGATCGTTGGGCAATCAGAATCGGCAGCGCGTCCAGCGTCACTTCACCATCAATGCGACCTGCCTTGCTTACCAACGACTCTGGGACGCGCTCCTGAAGACGGAACCGCCATACAGGGCCCCGAACGGCACGTGCCGTGATTCGGCTCAGTGGTTGTAGCCGATGAAGAAGCTGAACACCTCGGTGCGGTCGGTGGCTTCGCTTGCAATCGGGAAGGCGAAGTCGAACGCCAGCGGCGCCGGCCCCATCGCCGGAATCACGACACGAAGGCCGAATCCGGGCGCTACCCGGTACTTGCTGAACCATTGGTCGATTTTCGGCTCGACGGTGCCTGTATCGCAGAAGACGACGCCGCGGAGCATGTCGTCCGCGGTGATGGGGAACATGTACTCGGCCGACGCGAGAAGCCGGAACTCACCGCCCACGGCAACGCCGGTTGCCGTGTCGATGGGCGAAACGCCGCGGAAGTTGAAGCCGCGGATTGTCGAGAAACCACCCGCGTAATAGTGGTCGTAAATGGGCGTCTTGTCACCCGTCCAGCCGAATTGCGCCTTCATGCTCAGCACGTGCCGCCCAGAGCCGTCGGGCCGCTGATGCATCAGAAAATAGCGGCGCAGGTCGAGGTCGACGCGAGGGTATTGGTGAGTACCGATCACCTGCTCGAATGCGGCCTCGGCCAGGTGTCCCTCGGTGGCCAGGAAAGAGCTGTCGCGCGTATCGTGAGTCATCGATGCACCGAAACCGAGAAGTGTATTTTTCCCGAGCGCGTCGGTCAGATCCTGGGGGGTCGGAGTGATCGGGTTGTGGATGGTGACGCGGGCGCCTCGGAATGAGAGGCTTCCGGACAGGTTCCGAGTGAAGTGGTAGCCCAGGGCGGCACGTCCGCCCACGCGCTGCTCGTCCCACTCGACGTAGCGACGATCGTAGTAAAACCCGCTGAGCGAAAGCGACACATCGGTGTTCAGCAGGTACGGTTCCTGGAAGCTGATCATGTAGCGCTGCACTTGCGTGCCGGGCATGGCCTCGGCCCGGAACCGCTGGCCGGCGCCGCGGAAGGCCGTGGCATTGCGGATGTCTTCCCATCCGCGGGGAAATCGGAACAGGTCGAAGTTCTGCTCGTCGATCACGATGTTGCCGATCAGGCCGGCGTCGGAGTTGATGCCCACGCCGAACATCAGCCGGCCCGTTCGCGTCTCGGCCACGTCGACGCCAATGGGGAGTTCACGGGTCAGCGTGTCGAACGCGCCGGGGAAATCGCTGTAAACCGGCCCCGATTCCAGGGGGGCGATCAGCGGCGGTGCCAACTGACCCTGCCCGCCCGATTGTACCGGGTCCATCGGAAACTGGTTCCCAAAAACCGGTTGCGGCGCGACCGGAGCAGGTGCTGCCTGCCCGTGGGTCGCAGGCGGGGGTCCCCAACTCGGCGCGGGCGGGCCCATCGCCGGATGCCCCGCAGGCGGCGACGCCCCATAGGTTGATGCCGGCTGCTGGTAGGCAGGCTCCGGGTACGCAGGGCGGGCCGGCTGCGATTGCGGGTAGGCGTAAGGGTTTGGCTGCATGTGGGGCTCGTCGGGCGGAGGCCAGTCGGAGGACAGTGACGGCATGGAACGACCGGTCGAGCTTTGAAATCGCACGGTATGGCTGGTGCCGCCGACAGATGATTCCTGCGCCGGCGGCGACTGAGACTTCTCGTCACCCGACGAGTCCCCAAGGAAACGGCCCAAAAGGCTCAAACCGATCCATCGGTCGGAATGGCCGGACCGGTCGGGCGCTTGCGCGGGGGCGTCGGGCACGGGACTTTGACCACGGAAGCCGGGTGAACTGCCAGAGCGCCGCGGCCGGTCGGCGATCGACTCGTCATCGAGGGCGGGCGGACTGAAGACGATCTTTGGCACCTCGCCCCGCATGGGATCCACCATGAACAGGCCGGAACTGCGCAAACGCCGCTCGCTGTCGCGCAGCTCGCGAATGTCGACGATATCGCCCGGCTTGAACGAAAGACGGTTCAAGACCGTGGTGATCTTGGTGTGGGGGTGCTCGCCGGCAATATTGACGTCGATCCGACCTACCCGATAACGATCGCCCTCCTCGATTTCATACACCAGGTCGATTTGTGCGTCGTCTTCGAGATACCGGATATTCGGCCGGACGTCGGCGAAAACATAACCGACTGAGCCGTATTGCTCTTGAATGTCAGAAACGTCGGCCTTCATGGCCAAGTCGTTGAAATAGTGCCCTTCGCGCAGCTTCAGGTTCGAGGTGAGATCGTCCGGGGCAAGCACTTCGTTGCCCACAGTGCGGATTTGCCGTACCCGGTAGCGGGGTCCCTCGTCGATCACGAACGTCAGCACCACCCAGTTTCGAGCGACGTCGTGGTTGAGTTCCCGTCCCACTCTTGCCCGCAAGAAGCCGAGCCCGCGGTAATAAGCCACCAGCCGATCAACGTCCTCGTCGATCACTTCGCGATTGACTTCGCCTTGGAACACCCATAGGAAGCCAGGCTTCGAACGAATCTGGGTGCGTAAACGGGCATCGGTGGCAATCGTGTTGCCGACGAAACTGGTCCACAGGATTCGATTCTTGGCCCCTTCGTTGATCAGAAAGACCACCCCTTGGTCGCCGGGCTTGTCGCCCTCGACCACCTGGATGCGCACACTCGCATGGCCGCGTTTGCGGTAGAACTCTTCGAGCTTATGCCGCGCGTCGGTGACGAGGTACGGATCGAGTGCGTCTCCTTCGCTCAGGTCGATCTGGGCTCGAAGTAATTTCCGTTTGATCTTCTCGTTGCCAACGAACTTGATGTACTGCACGCGGGGCCGCTCGACCACCTCGAATATGACCACCCGGCCGCCGGGAACGTCGCGGTAGTACGGCCTCACGTCGACAAAGAGTCCACTGCGGGTAAGGCGGCGCACGTCGTCTTCGATCAGGTCGGGATCGAACGGGCGGTCTTTCCGCGTGCGGATGTGCGGCGCGATGGTGCGAGGCGGAATCGAACGG
>SKZG01000325.1 GCA_007127495.1 Planctomycetales bacterium | reverse complement strand
CGATATACCCGTCGAAAACGACGGGCACCTCATCAACTTGGTGGCACAGACGGCCGTGGGAGAAACGGTGCAACTACTCCTCCTGCGCGACGGCAAGCAGACTGCCATCGCGATTCGCGTGGGCGAACGAAAATAACCGCACACTCACCCCGCGCGCTCTGCCGCCTCGCGAATGCCTCGGCGAATGGCATCGATGACCTCGCGCTCTCGCAAGTATTTGGCAACTCCTAGATTGCGGCGCCATGCGGGAACGCGGCGGCGGTCGAACACGGTCATGCCCATGGTCAATTCGCCCATGGTCTCCACGTCGCCGGCCATTTCCTCGATGGTAAACAATTCCGGATACAATACGGCCATCAAGCTAACCGTGTCGTGGACGTGAATGCCTTCGAGGCCGAACTGCTGGCGATAGCCACGGAACGCCGGCGGAAGGATGCGGTGCAGGATATTGCCGACTTTCGTCGAACGGTCGGGCAGATGGTTTAACAAATCGAACGTGAGGATGATCCGATTGGTCACGTCGAGCGGAATCAACGTCTTGGTCGAAGGCGAGCGGAAAACGGCCTTCGCCGCCGCAGGATCGCAGTAAATGTTGAACTCGGCGGCCGGAGTGATGTTGCCGGGACTGGTGACCGTGCCACCCATAATCGTCAAATCGCCGATCAGTCCGGGTAACTCCGGGTCTCGCTGAAAGGCCCGGGCAATGTTCGTTAACGGGCCGAGCGCGACGACGGATACCGACCCGGGCGGGGCGGCGCGGACTTGGTCGCAAATGACTTTTTCCGAGGGATGAAGATGGTGCAATTCCGCGACATTGAAATCGGCACCTCCCAATCCGTCGTTGCCATGCAGGTTGCGTCCGTCGACCGGCAATCCATTGTCGGGAGCCGAGGCGGCTCCGAGCCGCGGCCAGCGAGGAGGGTCGATTTGCTCAATGATCGCTTGCACGTTCCGCGTCGCCTGCGCGGGAGCAACGTTCCCACCAACCGCGGTTACCGCCAGTACGTCCAGCCGAGGGTCAAGCAACGCCAAGCACAGAGCCATGGCGTCGTCAATCCCTGGGTCGCAGTCGAGAATCACCTTCTTGGCCATCGGTTGAACTCCCCCTCTCTATATGGCTCCTCCGTTTCTAGATGCAGACAGCCTTGGTTTCAGGGACGGCACACGGCGTGTGCCCACTACATTAGCGTGGCCTGCACCTAGAAACGGAAGAGCCCTCTATATACATGTTCAGCGGGTCCGATTGTACAAAGTACCGCCCGTAGTGGCAATACCGGCCCCTGGATGAAAGCTTGGCTCACGCAGTCTGCACCTGGAATACGGAAAAGCCCGAAAACGGTTCGCGCCGTTGCGTCGCGAACGCTGATCTGTCGGGAAAGGCCTACGAAGGTTCAGGCCCCCGATCCGGGGCCTTTTCCCGCCGCGACGTCGGCTGGGGTCCTATCCAAAAGGCGCTCGGTGAGCTAGAATTGCCAAAGCTGTTTATGGGGAATTCCCCCGCCAACAGGTACGCCAACCCGTCTTGCAAAGAGAAGAGGATACCTTGCTGCGAACGCATACCTGCGGAGAACTCCGCGCGGAACATGAGGGGCAGGTCGTCACCGTATGCGGCTGGGTCGACACGTACCGCGATCATCGCGGCGTCTTGTTTGTCGACCTGCGCGACCGTTACGGCAAGACCCAATTGGTCTTCGCTCCCGAGGGCGGCGAGGAGCTTTTGGCGCAAGCGAAAGTATTGCGCGGTGAAGACGTGGTGGCCGCTACGGGGACGGTCGCCCCGCGTCCGGAGGGCACGGTCAACCCGAAACTCGCCACTGGTGAAATTGAGGTTCGGGCAAACAGCCTTGCGATTCTTAACAAGAGTCGTACCCCGCCGTTTCAGCCGACCGGGCCCGACTTACCCGGCGAAGACACCCGACTGAAACACCGCTATCTTGACCTGCGCCGGCCGAAAATGCAGCAGACACTCCTTTTGCGGCACCGCATTGTGAAAATGATGCGAGATTACTTCGACGAGTTGGGCTTTATCGACGTGGAGACGCCCATGCTTGGCCGGAGCACGCCCGAGGGAGCCCGTGACTATTTGGTACCCAGCCGGGTGCAGCCGGGGATGTTTTACGCACTCCCGCAATCGCCGCAATTGTATAAGCAAATTCTGATGATCGCCGGTTACGATCGGTACGTCCAGATCGCCCGCTGCTTCCGCGACGAAGACCTCCGGGCCGACCGGCAACCGGAGTTCACCCAGCTCGACCTGGAGATGTCGTTTGTCGATGCCGACGACGTCATCGGTGTGATCGATGGGCTCATGGCCCGGCTCGCCAAAGAAATCCTCGGGCAGAACCTGACACTGCCCCTGCCTCGCATGACGTACGACGAGGCGATGGAGCGTTTCGGGCACGACGCACCCGACCTTCGGTTCGGCATGGAAATTGTCGACTTGACCGACCTCGCCCGCAGCGTTGGATTCCAGGTCTTTCGCAATGCCGCCGAAGGCGGGGGACGCGTGCGAGGCATCAATGCCAAGAAAGCGGCTGACCGCTACAGCAGGAAGCTGATCGACGAACTGACCCGCTTCGTCTGCGACGACTTCGCCGCCCGGGGCCTCGCTTGGTTCAAGGTCGATGCTGAAGGCAAACTCGCCTCGCCCATCGCTAAGAATTTCTCCGACGACTCGCTCGCTCAGATTGCCCATCGCATGGAGGCCGAACCGGGCGACCTGCTCCTGTTCGTCGCCGACCGGTTCGCGGTTACCTGCAAAGCACTCCATGCGCTGCGCAAACGGCTGGGTTCTGAATTGAAGCTGTATGAGCCGGGCGCGCTGCATTTTTCCTGGGTGGTCGAGTTCCCAATGTTCGAACGCGACGACGAGACTGGCGGTTGGGCCGCCATGCACCACCCGTTCACGGCACCCCGTACCCAGGACACCGCCTTGCTACACTCCTCGCCGAAGGAATGCCGGGCGCAGGCGTACGACCTGGTGATCAACGGCATGGAGGCCGGAGGGGGCACCGTCCGAATTCACGATTCCAAAGTGCAGCAAAAAGTGTTTGAACTTCTGGGAATCGACGAGGAAACGGCACGCGACCGTTTTGGATTCCTGCTCGAAGCGCTCCAGTATGGCGCTCCGCCACACGGCGGGATCGCGCTCGGCTTGGACCGGGTGGTCACGCTGTTTAGCGGCGGCGATACCATCCGAGACGTCATAGCATTCCCGAAGACCCAGCGCGCGACCGACTTGATGACCGGAGCCCCCGGCCACGTCGACGCGCGCCAACTGAAGGAGCTGGGGCTGAACATCCCCCATTGACATCGCTCGCGCTCAGGACCAAACTGAATAGCATGAGGAGGAATTCCATGTCCATCTTGAAAGTACCCGAAACGCACGCCGTTCCTGCCGTCATCCTACTAGCTTTACTGGTCGGATGCCTGCCGGTCGAAGTGGTCGACGAGCCGGAACCCCGCCCCGTGGAAACCGGGGTGCCCGAAGAACCGCCGGAGCCGGAGCCCGTCCCAGCCGAACTCCCGGACGATCCACAGCCCGAGGAACCGCTTCCACCTCCGACAATCCCTACAGTCAACTTAACCGAAGAACTTCGCGCCACTTCCCTAGTGGAGGTCGACGACCAGATTCCCCAGGGAGAGTTGCCCGACCTTGACGGTCAAATGCATGCGATCCGCGATGTGCTGGGCGACCGTCTTACGGTCGTGCTGTTTTGGCATAGCGGCAACATGCATTCCGTGGTGCAACTAGAGGATCTGGCCCGCGATATTGCCGGACCACTGTCGGAGCAGGGCGGGGGGATTATCGCGATCAACGTGGGCGATACGCCTGAGAAAGCAGCCGAGGCGGCCCGAAAAGCTGAGGCCGATTTTCTCGTTCTGCTGGATCCCGACAAATCCTATTTCGAAAAGGTTGCCACCGAGCGGATACCGAGAACCTACGTCCTCGACGCCGAGGGGACGATCCTCTGGTTCGACCTGGAGTATTCGCGCTCCACGCGACGCGACCTCGAACAGACCATCAACGTGGTCCTGGCTGAACAGCCGCAACAGTAGCGCGTGCTACTCGGTCCGATCAATGGCTTCGGCAAGCAAGGTGCGGAGTTTGCCAAGCCCGCGCAGCTTGTCGATGACGCGCCGATGCGCAAATATTCGCACGCGCTTCACGTAGTCGTCAAACTGCTCCGTGGCAAGGGTGCGTACGACCGGCGAGGCTTCGTCCAGGGTGCGATAGCAGCCTTCCTTCGCAAAGTGGATTTCCACGTCGAACTGCACCTCCCGCGCCACGGGCGGCGCATCGAAAAGTATCTCGTGTGGCGCAATAACTCGACCCAACGCCGTACTGCACAACGCCGTGAACTGCTCGGCGCACGCGACCAGCCAGGGGTACGGCCGACGCGCCAGCCGATAGTACAATTCGCGATCTTCGAGGAAACTCATCTGCATGAGTCGCTTGTACAGCCGGCGCGAGGGACCGAATAACCCACTCAGCAACTCGCCGGCAGGACCATCGCCTGCCACTCGGAGCATTTCGGCCATCATGGGCTCCTCGGTGCTTCGAAACAGGGAATCGAGTTCCAGCAGGCCGTGCAGCAAGTAAAATGCCCGTTGAAGCATGGCCGTGGCCGCACGCACCGCATGGTGCCAGTACACCTCGCTGAACATGACGTAACGAGCGAATACCATCAGCTCAGCGGCCGTCTTGCCCTTGTCGCGAATGGCCAGCCCGTCGCCCGCGGCGTTCAGGCACAGGCTTCCAAGTAACCGGTGCTGGTCGAAATGCCGGCCATACGGTACGCCGGCGTGAAGGCTGTCACGGAACAGATAGTCCATCTTGTCGATGTCGATCGGGCCGGAAAGAATGCTGCCGAGGACGCGCGATGCGTTATGGGCCGGTTTCTCGCTGAGGAGGCTCACAACGTCGCGCGGCCGGATGTTCCACTCGTCACGCAATATATCAGCCACCTCACCTTCCAGCAGAAAGCTATTGGCAAACAACTCGTGAGTAGGCACACTCGGCAGGTGCAGGTCTTCGATCGGGTGGCAGAACGGCCAGTGCCCCAAATCGTGCAGCAGTGCAGCCGCGATAAACACCTCGGCCTCCTCAGGGCACACCGTGGCGGCGAATCGCGAGTCGTTTGAAAGCTGCCGAAGATATACCAGAGCCAGACGGTACACACCCAGGCTGTGCTCAAAACGTGTGTGCAACGCGGCCGGATACACGAGCGAAACCAGGCCGAGCTGGCTGATGCGCGCCAACCGGCGGAATTCGGCCGCGTCGATCAGCGACCGGACCCGGTTGGTCACCGGCACGTCGATTTCCGGCGGAATGCGGATCAACTGCCGGCCCGAAGAGAGGGCGGCCACTTCGGGAATTAGGGCAATTGAAGCCATCGCGTTCTAGCTCCACGGCCACGGCATACCGGCAGTCCAGCGAAGGCCCAAGGTTACGAGCACATAAAAGGCGTAATGGAACACACCGTCGTCGTAGTCCAGGTCGAGCGCGAACGTGGGCAGCGCGCCGCCCAAGGCCAGAAATGGTGGAACGACGAACAGCCACTCCCATAGCTCGCCGGTGAGCACAGTACCGCCGAGCCATGCGAATGCGCCCCAAAGGATGACGTAGCCGGCAGCACAAACCCCACCGCGCACGAGCAGTTCTTGCCCGCGGTACGGCTCCTTCTCATCGTCGCGCAGGAACGTGTAAGCAGCCAACGCCAATGGCGGTGAGATCACGAGCAGGCCGACGGCACTCAGAAACGTGCTTCGGGCGAGGATTCCTCCGCCAAGCCACGTGACCAGGAGGACCGCCAAAACCGTTGCGACCATCGCAACGACTTGCATCGGCTCAAGTTGAGTTTCCGACCGCGCGATCGGCTTCAATACCAGGTTGCCTGCCGCATCGCGTCCACCCGTGGCAAAGTCCTCGCCTCCGTGGACCTTGACCTCCTCCTTCTTCGTGGGTATCCGAATGGGCGCCTTGCACTTAGGACAGGGGCCAGTGCGGCCCGCGAACTTCTCGTCTACCGAAAAACGAGCACGACACTTGACACAAACTACAGTAATTGCCATAGACGCTTATAGATGCTGAAACATGATAGCAGGTTGCCCGTCCTCGTTTGAACAGACCCTAGCCAAATAGGTATCCTGAGCCGGCGCCTTTGTCAAGGATGACCTGGACTCGGGCAAAAAGCTATGCTTATGTATACTCGCCGCGTGCCGTTTTTGCGCTTTTGTAGGATGGACATTCTTGTCCGTCTTCGCTTTGACGGGCTCGAAAGCCCATCCTACGGAAATGCGCAGTTTT
>SKZG01000188.1 GCA_007127495.1 Planctomycetales bacterium | reverse complement strand
ATGGACACGCTCAAGGACGGCACGCAAGTCGAGCTTTGGCGTTCTTACATCTCGGGGGCGATCCTTCTCGGTATCGCGCCGTGCACCGCGATGGTGCTCATGTGGGGTTACCTTGCCCGGGGCAATCAGGGCCATACGTTGATTATGGTGGCCATCAACTCGCTGACGATGCTGGTGCTGTACGGCCTGCTGGGCGGCTGGTTGCTGGGCATCAACGAAATGCCGGTGCCGTGGGAGGCGCTGCTGCTGTCGATTGCCATTTACGTAGCCCTGCCTCTGGTGGCGGGCTATTTTTCGCGCAAGTGGATCATTCGCACCATGGGCCTGCCGTGGTTCGAGGCCAAGTTCCTCCACGTGCTCACGCCCGTGTCGATCATCGCGCTGCTGGCCACGCTCGTGCTGCTGTTCAGCTTCAAGGGCGAGACGATCGTCAGTAACCCGCTGACAATCCTGTGGATCGCCATTCCGCTGTTCATCCAGACGGTGCTGATCTTCGCGATCACCTATGGGCTCGCGAAACTGCTGCGGTTCACCTACGAGGACGCGGCCCCCTCGGCGATGATCGGCGCATCGAACCACTTCGAAGTGGCCATTGCCACGGCCACCATGCTGTACGGCCTTGGCAGCGGGGCAGCGCTGGCCACGGTGGTGGGCGTGCTCATCGAGGTGCCCCTGATGCTGATGCTGGTGAAGGTGTGTGTGCGCACCCGCGGCTGGTTCGCCCACGCCACGGCCGGAACCGAAACAGTTCAAGCGTGCCCCGCGGGTCGGACGTCGCCCTCCCCGGCGGGAGACGTGCCCCGCGGTGCATGAACGAGATCCGACGATTCAGACCGCTGCCCATTAGAGGGCTACGAAACTCGCATCGCAAGAAGAAACCATGTCGTACCCGAATCCAAACGCAAAATTGAAGGTTTTATTCTTGTGCACGGGCAATTCCTGCCGCAGCCAGATGGCCGAGGGTTGGGCAAGAGCACTGAAGGGGGACGTCGTCGAAGCCTACTCGGCCGGCATCGAAATGCACGGCCTGAACCCGAACGTCGTGGCGGTCATGGCCGAGGTGGGGCTCGACATCTCGGCGCACACGTCGAAGCGGGTGGACGATCTGGCCGCCGTTCCCTTCGATTATGTGGTGACCGTTTGCGGCCACGCGAACGAGACGTGTCCCACCTGGCTGGGAAGCACGGCGAAGATCATGCACGTGGGTTTTGACGATCCGCCGAAGCTTGCCGCCCACTTGGCGGCGGCCGGAGCAGACGAGAGCGAGCAGCTTGACTGCTACCGACGCGTTCGCGACGAGATCAAGGCGTTTGTAACCAAGCTGCCCAAGGCACTCGAGACGTAGGAGATGGTTTCGGGCGGACACATCGTATGGGCGGCAAATCGAAAGCGACCAGCTTCCTGACAAGGCGGTCGCAACCGAGTCGTCGCATCCGCGGCGCGCTTCTTCCCAAACCAACGGTAGCAAAAAAGGAGCAGAGGGAAGTTCTCGAGGCCGAGGGTTTTCAAACGGAAACCGTGCTCGCTTCCGGGCCCGCGGCGATTGAGGTCAACCGGGTTGCCCGAAAGCAACAGACGTCGCCCATTGTCGTGGGCACGCACGGGGCCACGCTCGCGCGGGAAATGCTCATCGGCGGCACCGCGATGGGCCTCGTGCACCATGCGACCCTCCCGGTGCTGGTGATTCGCTTGAAGTTCGCCGAGGATTCGGAGTCGGTCCGGTGCGTCACCGCGTGCCGTAACCTGCACCGGCACGTGCTCCTGGACGTTCCCGACGTTCCCCTCTTTGCCCACCCCGGCTTGCGGCCCACGACGAGATGTGGCATACTAGTGTTTTGCCTGCTCGCGGCATCGCCGGGACCGGGCAATCGGGGCGTGGCGCAGTCTGGCTAGCGCGTCTGACTGGGGGTCAGAAGGTCGGAGGTTCAAGTCCTCTCGCCCCGACACGTAAACCCCGACGTAGCAACGAGTTACGTCGGGGTTTTTTTGTCGGCGGAGCCTGCAGAAAATCCGTGGCTACGCGGGCGCTATGGTCGCCGTGTATCGGCAGGTGTTCAGGGAAACACCGATCGACCGGTCCCCAGGACCGGCCGAACGGGCCCGTCTCAGTTCCGCCGAAGGCACGTTTCGTGCTCCAGGAGTGCAGAAATAGCCTGCCGCGGGAATATCTCAGCAGCTCGTCGGCCGCGCCGGAACATCCATCGCCCCGCTAATAGGCGGCGACTTCCCAGGGTTCCTCCTCTTCCGTAATCTCATCGGGGCCCGGCGCCGCGGCGTTTCCGTTATTGAGCCTGCTCTTCTCCGGCCGGAACACGCCCACGTCTGCATGTTGCAGCAAACGGAGCAATTGCTGGGCGATGCCGGTCCACGTGAACTTGCTACGCGCCTTTTGCGAACCGAACTTCGCAAGCTGCTGTGACAGTCGGGGGTACGACAGAACCGCATTGATGGCGTGCCCGAACACCTCCGTATCGAATGGATTGGCGTACAGGGCTTCGAGCCCCCAGGTGACCTGCTCCCAAAGCCCGCCCTCCGTGGTGACCACGGCGGGCGTGCCGCAGGCCATGGCCTCGACGGCGGTCATGCCGAACGGTTCGTAGCGGCTACTGAGTGCGAAGACGTCGGCCGCGCGATAGAAATCCGCAAGCTGGTCGTCCGGAATGAAGTCGTAGAACCGCACGCGGTCCGCGATTCCCAGCTCGGCGACCAGCTTCTTGTAGCCGTTCACCTGCCGCACTTCGTCGTCGGAAGGCTCCGTCGATCCAACGGCCAAGAGCAATTGGACGTCGTCGTGCCGCTGGAGTACGACGGGCATGGCTCGCAGTAGCAGGTCATAACCCTTGTTCTGGGCCACGCGGCCCAGCGCCAGGACGAGGCGCCCTTCGATGCCCAATTCCCGCTTCAGGGCCAGCCGGCTCGCCGCTGAAACGGGGAAGAAGCGGGTGTCGTCGTAGCCCGGCGGGATGACGCACAGCTTTTCCGGTGGCACGTCGTACTCGCTGCCGAAGAGGATATCGCGCTGTTGCGGGGTGGTGGCCACCAGCACGTCGCATTCATCGTAAACGATTTTTTCCTCCCGGATGCGCCGCCGGAAATTGTATTTTCGCTCATTGGCGTCGGCGTCGCCGTCCATATTGTCGCGTTTCCAGGCGCCGATGGAGTGTGGCGTGTGGACGTGCGGAATGTGCAACTCGTTGCTCAACGCCTGCCCGGCCAAGCCGGCGTCCCAGTAGTGGCTGTTGATGAACCCGTATTTCACTCGCTTCGAGTGGACGTAGCGCTTCACATTGGCAACCCACTCCGGAAGCGAGTCGCAGAGCACCTCTTTCGGGATGAACTCCTTGCCACCACACGGAAACCGGAGGATGCGAACCCGGTCGGCCACCTTTTCTGTGGCCGGCTGGTTTTCAAACCTTCGTGTTAGAATATCGACCCGATAACCCATCCGGGCCAGGCACTGCGACAATTCAAGTACATAAACGACTTGTCCGCCGGTGTCGGGCAGGCCGAACTCAGGATTTGCCGACACATACCCGTGTGTCGAAATCATTAGGATTCGCTTTTGTGGACTGATCGCCATGAAATACCTCCTATTCAGAGACGGCACACGGCGTGTGCCTGCTACATTGTCGCGGCCTGCACCTAGCAACGGAAGAGTCTAGTGTACCGTCCGCCACGGCAAAGCGCAACCCAGGGCGACGCGGCGTTCGGGACCCAGGTAACCGCCCACGCCGCCGAAGCGACCGAAGTCGCACCGGAACCACGAAAATGCCACTGGAATGCCCGCTTGACAGAATGCCCTGCCGGTGCTAACGTTATTATGTCTTGACGCTCGGAAAGAGGGACGGGCTCCGTTGGGGACGCGCCGTGAAAGCGTGGCATGCCCCTTGTTTTGCTGGTGCCTGTCCCTCCTTTCGAGTGGGTCCACTTGGAATCCGCTCGGGCGCGTGACCGCGCCGGTCCTATGTCGAACTTGCTCGAAATTCAACTGCCCGCTGATACGCTGGAGAACTTGGCGGCTTGCGAGGCGCGCATCGGGTATACCTTCAAGAACAAGTCGCTGTTATACGCCTCGTTGGTCCACGCTTCGGGCGCTGAAACCCGCTTGGCGTCGAACGAGAGGCTCGAATTCCTCGGCGATGCCATCTTGGGCGCCGTGGTTTGCGAGATGCTGTTTCACCGCTACCCCGAGTACCTCGAAGGCGACCTGACCAAGATCAAATCGGTCGTGGTGAGCCGCAAGACGTGTACGAAGATAAGCCGGGAGTTGAGTATTCAGCAGTGGCTCATCCTGGGCAAGGGGATGGCCACCAATCCGAGAATTCCCCCTTCCGTGCTGGCCGACGTGTTCGAGTCGCTGGTCGCCGCGGTTTACCTCGACGGAGGCGATGCCGCCGTTCGTCAATTCATCAAGCGGCACGTCAGCCCGGAAATCGCGCTGGCGGCCAGCGGCGAGGTGGGCAGTAACTACAAGTCGCTTTTGCAGCAGCTCGCCCAGCGCGAGCACGGCACCACCCCAACCTACCAGTTGCTCGACGAAAAAGGCCCGGACCACAGCAAGTGCTTCAGGATGGCCGCGCAGATTGGCCACTTTCGCTACCCCGCCGCCTGGGGAAGCAACAAGAAGGAGGCGGAGCAGCGCGCTGCCCGAAACGCGCTGAGCGAGTTGACCGGCGCCTTGCCCGACGAATCCGATTCCGGAACCGAGGAGTACCCCAACCGATGATGCGCGTCCTTTCCGGCATTCAACCCACCGGCCGTTTTCACTGGGGCAACTACTTCGGAGCGATCCGCCAATACATCGACTTGCAGCACGAGGCCGATGAAGCCTTCTACTTCATTGCCAACCTGCACGCGCTGACCACCGTGCGCGACGGCCGGCAGCTTCGGCGGCTCACTCTCGATGCGGCCATCGACCTGGTCGCCCTGGGCCTCGACCCCGACAAAGCCACGTTATTCGTCCAGTCCGACGTGCCCGAAGTCAGTGAACTGTGCTGGCTGCTGATGACCGGCGCGCCGATGGGCCTGCTGGAACGATGCCACGCCTACAAGGACAAGCGGGCGCGCGGCCTCCCGGCCGACGCCGGCCTGTTCGCCTACCCCGTCCTCCAGGCGGCCGATATCCTGGCGTACGATTCCGATACGGTTCCTGTGGGCGAGGACCAGGTGCAGCACATCGAGGTGTGCCGCGACCTGGCATCGAGCTTCAACCATCACTTCGGACAAGTGTTCGTATTGCCGAAGGCGAAAGTACTCGCCCACGCGGCGCGCGTGCCCGGCACTGATGGCGAAAAAATGTCGAAAAGCTACGGCAACACGCTGGATGTGTTCGAAGACCCGAAGGTGCAGCGGAAGCGCATCATGCGGATCGTGACCGACTCCAGACCCATCGACGAACCCAAATCGCCGGAAACCGACCACCTTTACCAGCTCTTTGCTCTGTTTGCCGATGACGAGGCCCGGGAGGCCATGGCCGGCACCTATCGCCGCGGCGGGTTCGGCTACGGGCAGGTCAAAAAGGAATTGGCCGACCTGGCGGAGGACTTCTTCGCCGAGGCGCGCGAACGCCGCTGCCGGCTCGAAGCCCAACCGGAACGGATGCGCGAAATCCTCGGCGACGGCGCCGCCAAGGCACGCCGCAAGGCGGCCGAGGTGCTGCGCCGCGCACAACAGGCGTGCGGCGTGAAGCGGAACTAAGCGTGCGCTCAGAAATAACTTGAACAAAGTGTAGTAGGCACACGCCGTGTGCCGTTCGCGAATGTCGGCACACGGCGAGTGCCTACTACATTGCAAATTTGTGCACTTGGGCGCCGGGGTGGCAAACATGGCGAACATCGTCGGCATCGGTACCGATATTATCGAATGCTTGCGCATTGCGCGGATGATCGAGCGATATGGCGAGACGTTCCTGCGACGGGTCTACACCGCCGGGGAAATCAATTACTGTCAGACCCGAAAACAGGCCACGCAGCACTTCGCGGCCCGATGGGCCGCGAAGGAAGCAGTGCTCAAGGCACTGGGCACCGGTTGGCGGCCGGGCATCGCCTGGCACGACATCGAGATCCGCACCGATTCCAAGGGCCTGCCCACCGTCGCCATGCGGGGCGGGGCCCGCGAAGCCGTCGAGCAGGCCGGCATCACCCAGGTGCTGGTAAGCATCTCACACTGTCGTACGCACGCCACCGCGTACGCCACCGCCCTCGGCTAGCCGCTCACCATACGGCAGGCCCTTGGTCGGGCGGGTTGGCGATCGGGGTTTGGTTGCTGATCGGGCGTTCCTGTGTCAGCGTGGCACGGGCTCATTCGAGTAGCTT
>SKZG01000570.1 GCA_007127495.1 Planctomycetales bacterium | reverse complement strand
TGGGGCACTGTGAGGCGAGGATTTCCATCGCCTGCGCCAGCGAGAGCCCCGCCCGAATCGCGTTGGCCAACGTGACCATGGCATCGGCCAACTGGTCTTCGATGCGGCGGCGGCGCCGCTCGGCCATCCGGCGGATCAGCCACCATGGGCCGGCCAGGAGGAACGCCGCGCCCAGCATGCCGAATACGACGTTGTCCAGCAGCAGCCAGAACCCGACCAAGACGACCGCCACGGTGGTTAGCCAAACGACAATCCAGCGGCGCAGCCCGCGGGTCGAGGCCCGGAGCCGCCGCAGCTTCTCGGCCAGGTCGTGCTCCACGGCGTCGAGCGCCCGAGCAAGGTGGCCCCGCAAGGCGAAGTACCCCCAGCCCACCGCCGCGCCCATCATCAGGCTTGCCAGCCACGTTTCCGCGCTAAGGTTCATGGCTCTCTCCCCCGGGGAGCGGTCCGGCAAGGACCTTCGGCGCTGCGGGAATGCGCGGCGCCGACTCGCGCCCGTACAGAAACTCCAACTCCAACAGATCCTTCTCGATCAGCGAGTCGACAAACGACGGCAGGTAGCCGGTCGGGCGGAGTGTCCGGCCGTCGCGCCGATTGAAAATGTCGTGCAGCACCACGGACCGCTCCTCGGGATCGTAGCGCACCACCTCGGAAATTTGCGTCACGGCCCTTCCGCCGCCGGGCACACGGTCCAGATGCACAATCACGTCCAGAGCCGAGCTGAGCTGCCGGTGGATCGACGCCATGGGCAGGTCGGCGGCCATGAGCACGAGGACTTCGAGCCGTTCAATCACCTCCGGTGAACTGTTCGCGTGCAGCGAGGTCATCGATCCGTCGTGGCCGGTGTTCATCGCCTGGATCATGTCGAGCGCTTCCGGACCGCGGCACTCGCCCACCAGGATGCGGTCGGGCCGCATGCGCAGCGCATTGCGCACGAGGTCGCGCACCATGTAGGCGCCCGCCCCCTCGACGTTCGGCGGTTTCGTTTCGAGCGTGACCACGTGCTCCTGGTGCAGGCGCAGCTCGGTCGTGTCTTCAATGGTGACAATGCGCTCCTTGAAGGGGATGAACGCGCTGAGGACGTTCAGCATGGTCGTCTTTCCGGAGCCGGTGCCGCCGCTGACCAGGAGGTTTCGCCGGTCGATCACACACGAGCGCAGGAAGGTGGCCGCGGCCGCCGTGATGCTGCCCAGGTCGACCAGGTCGTCCATGGTCAGCCGCTGTGCGGGGAACTTGCGTACAGTCAGGCAGGGCCCCTTCACGGCCAGCGGCGGGATGATGGCGTTCACGCGCGATCCGTCGGGCAGCCGGGCGTCGACCAGCGGCTGGCTCCGGTCGATGCGCCGCCCCACCTGCGACACGATCCGCTCGATAATGGCCTCGGTCACCTTGTCGGAAAGGAATCGGCGGCCCGAGTTTTCGATCAGCCCGTTCCGCTCCACGTAAATCTGGTCGCGCCCGACCACCATGATTTCCGTCACCGACGGGGCGCGGAGCAGATCCTGCAGCGGGCCGAACCCGAAAATGGTGTCTTTCAGGTCCTTCTTCAGCGTGCGCAAGACCAAATATTTGCGCAACTCGCGATGCAGGTGAGGGCGAACGAGGTGGAACATGTCGCCAAACCGCGACTCGACCCGCGTCACCTCCTCGCTCGTGTCGCGGCATTCGTTCAGGGCGAGCCGCTCGCGGACGAAGTTGATCAGCCCGTGCAACTCGGCCTCGCGTTCGGGCACGAGCGTGGCCGGAATGTCGTACTCGGTGGAGGTGAGCGCGGCCAGATCGAAGATCTCTTCCGCACCAGTCTCCATGATCAGGTGGTTGACCAAGTGATCGCGCAGCACAAGCCCGGTAATTTCCTCGAGCAGGGCCTCGTTCTCGGGCTCAAACACGCGCAGCTCACGGCAGACGTCGTCGATGTTGTTCTCCAGCAGGAGAATGCCCTCGGCGTCGGCATGGCGGCCCGACTCGAACTCGTAGAGGTCGAGCCGGTCGAGCAGTTTGCGGTGGATGCGCAGTTCGAGGTCGGCCATGATGCCTCGCAGGTGGGCTTCCAACTCAGCCGGCGAAATGCTCGGCGCCTTCTCGGTTTCGAAGGTGAGCGTGAAGGGCCAGATGCGCACCTTGGTGCCCGCCTCGAACTCGGCCGATTGCCCGCCCAGCAGCTCTTCGTCGCCCACGACGCAACTGTTCAGCCCGATATTTTCCAGCCGCAGCTTGCCGTTTTCCGAACGCACGACGGCGTGTTGGCGGGAGACGAGCGGGCTTTGCAGGCAGATTGTGCAGGCGGGATCGCGGCCGATCGTGATTTCCGCCTCCGCCGTGTCGATCACCGAGCGGCGGCTCTCGCTGATGCGGTTGAACCAGACTTTCATGCCGTCACTTCTGCTCCCCGTGCTTCTCGATGCCCACGCTGCGGAAGTCGGACGCCTGGACCATCGCCCAAAGCCGGTCGGCCCGGGCCTCGACCTCGGGCGTGATGCTGATCCCGAGCACATTCTCCTGCATTTGCGGAATCTTGGCCGCCTGCATGACTTCGGCGCTGCCCAGCCGGTTGCCCACCGACAAAACCTTGAAGGGCCCGATCCGCTCGACCGGTCCCGGGGGCGCGGCCGGGCGGGCGGTTTCCGGGCTGGCGGGCCCGCCGGCCGGCGTCGGCGCCATGCGCGCGACCTTGAACGTGACCATGTCGCCGGGAGTGATCAGCGAGGGCACGTAGGAGCGGCTATCGACGGGAATCCACATGATGCGCTCGTTCTGCCCCAGGCTGAGCTTCGGAGGCGGCGTATCGAGGTCGGCCTGCAGCAGCAGGCTGCCGCCGTGCAACGGGCGCGAAACGGCCTGCCCGAGGACCGTGGCCCGCGCTGCATCGGGCACGGCGAAGTCGCGCAAGTTGCCCACCGCGTTGCGGGGAATCTGGATCGCCACCAAGTGCTCGTTGCGCAGCCTCTCGCCGCGCTCCACGTACTGGTCGGACCGCACTCCAATGAAAGCGACCCGTTCCACCTGCTGCGACTGCCGCACCAGGTAGAACCAGTTCAACGCGGCGGCCGCCAAGCCCAACACGATCGCAATGACAAGACCTTGTAACCCTTTCATAAGCCGTTCCTCAAGCCGTGATTCAGCACCACCGAGGGCGGGTAGCGGACCCCCTCTGTGAGATCCACCGGCCCATTACCTCTCTATTTTAGGTTACCACGCTTGGGCCGGTTTCGGCAACCCACGCCGCGCCGCGACATTGTAGTAGGCACACGCCGTGTGCCGTAATTCGCGGACGGCACACGGCGTGTGCCTACTACAATTTGTACAAGTTGTTTCTGAGCGCACGCTTACCCGTCCCGGCGGCGCTCGCCCAGCAGGAAGATGTCGCGCAGCGATTGCTCATCGCGCGCGGCCGACCAGCGGAAATCGAATTCTTGGCTTCGTACGATCTGCGCAATCGCCGCCAGGCTGCGCAGGTGCAGGTTCCGATCGGCCTTCGAACCGGCGAGCACCACCACGGCCCGAACAGCCGGCGCCTCGTCGCTGAAGTGGATTCCTGGCAGGCAGCGGGCGATCAGCATGTGCATGGTGCCGTCGCCTTCGAGCACGAGGTGCGGGATGGCAAACTCGGGCGCCAGGGCGGTGGAGCCTTCGGCCTCCCGAGCGGCCAGCAAGCGGCAGAACTCCGCAGGCGGCAGCCCGACACGCCCGGCCATCGCGTTGGCCACGCGCTCGAAGAAAACGTCGCGCGGCATGCCATCGGGAAGGTCGAGCACGGCACAGTTTTCCACCAGCCGGTCGAAGTGGTCCGGCACGATCGTATCGCGTTCGCGAATGATCGCTTTCAGTTCCGACTCCAAGGTGCCGGTAATCAGTTGCTTGGAGGTGACGCGTTCGAGCAGGTGGAGCAGGGCATACTCGCGCGTCGCCCGCGCTCGCCCGTAAAACCAGTACGTGAGGAAACCCACCAGAATCAGCGCGAAGCCAATCAGGTACGCGTCAAATCCCATGGCGAGGATGAGCAACAGGAACCCCCCGAGGCCCAGCACTTGCAGCCACGGATACAACGGAGCCTGGAACTGCGGCCGGTAGTTTTGAAGCCGGCTCTCGCGGACGATGATCACACACAGGCAGGAGAGCGCGTAGCTGAGAATCAGCACGGTCGAGGCGCCCTCGACCAGCAATTTCAGGTCGAGGAACAGGGCGGCCACGACCAGGGTGCCGGAGGCGACCACCGCCACGTGCGGGGTTCGAAACCGGCGATTGATGCGTTTGAGCATGGGCGGGGCCAGGTCGTCGCGGCTGAGGGCCACCAAGTACCGCGACGCCGCCAGGATGCCGGCATTGGCCGTCGAGACGAACGCCAGCACCGCGGCGCCCCCCATCAGCTTCGCGGCCCAGCCGCCCAGGAACGCGGCGGCGCCGTCGTAAATGGGCGTGAGCGACCCGTCCAGCGTATCGGCCGGAAGCACCCCGGTGGTCACCAGGACCATCATAGTGTAGAAGGCCGTCACCACCAGCAGGGCCAGCAGCATGCCCAGGGGAATCTCACGGCCCGGATTCCGCACCTCCTCCGCCACGCTGGAAACATTCAGCAAACCGCCGTACGAAACGAACACGAACCCGGTGGTGAACAGCACGGCCGTGAGACCCTTGGGCGCGACCGGGTCGAAGTTTTCCGCCCTCACCGCAGGAAGCCCGAAGGCCACGTACAGACCCATGAGCGAAAACAGGGCAAGCACCAGCGCCACCTGCAGTCGGGCCACGCCGCGCGTCCCCAGGATGTTCAAGACGATGAACATCACGCCGAACGCCACGGCAAGCCACTGCATGGGAACATTCGGAAGGTAGGGCCCCAGCACGAGTCGGGCGAACGCGCCCATGCCGACCAGGGCGAAGGAACTCTTCAGCGAAAGCGAGAACCAGGTGAGCAGTCCGCCGATGGTGCCCACCGCCGGCCCGAGGGTGCGCGTGATGAAGAAATAGTCGCCGCCGGCCCGGGGCATGGCCGTGGCCAGTTCCGCCACGTTCAGCAGCCCGACCGCGGCCAGAAGCCCGGCCAGCAGGTACGATACGACGACCGCCGGCCCCGCCTGGGCGTGGGCAAGGCCGGGCAGCACGAAAATCCCGGAACTGATCATCGCGCCGGACGCGATGCAGAAGACGTCGAGCAGGCCCAGGTTTCGCTTCAGTTTCAAACGCAGTCCCCTTCTGTGGTTGTTCACGCAAAGCGCTCAACGGCATCGGGCCAGGGTCATCAAGGCCATGGCCGTGCCGTATTGCTGGTGGTAGTCGAACAGGGGGAAGTCCCACCAGGAACCGTCGGCCTCCTGATGGCTCAGCATGACGTGGGCCATCTGATGCCGGTACGGCTCCCGCCGGTCGGCCGGCAACAGCTCGATGCATCGGGCGGCATAGTAATGGCCGAAATAGAAGTAATACCCGGCCACAGCGAACCACGACTCGTGGGGGATGGGGCGCTTGCGTCCCATGCAAAGCCAGCCGTTCCGGGCGAACAGCCGGTCCAGCCACGTCGCCAGCACCTGGTCGGTTACCGTCTCGTCGCCCCAAATACGCAGCGCCCCGTTGCAGGCTTGCGAGCGCCCCAAGCTGCCCGCCGGAAGATTCGCCGGATGCATCGGGTGCAGAATATGCGATTCCGCGTAGGCGTAGCTGAAATCGGGCTTGCGCTGCCGCTGGATCGATTCCACTGCCCGGTCGATCAATCGCTGAGGGATGGCCATTTCAAGCTGCCTCACCTCGTCGAGGGCGATCAGACCGGCGGCGGTCATGAAGCCGGTGGACGGGCCGCTGGGATGCCGCGTTTGCGCGTCGAAGTCGTAATACGCCCACCCGCCGCTGAGGAACTCGTAACGCTCCAGCCGATTCAACTGCTGCTCGATATGCGCGCGAATGGCCTCCTGCCGTTCCGGCCGGCCCTCGTGCCGCCGATGCATCATCGCGAGCGCCTGCACCGCGTAGATGTGGGCCCAATTATTGTAAATGGCCATGGGCGTGGCCCGGCGCACCGACGGGAGATGGACGGCCATCCAATGCTCGGCGCGGTCCAACGCGGCGGTGACGGCCGGGGCGTCGCCGCCGGTTTCAATCAGCGCCGCCACGCACAGCGCCGTGGTCGCCGCCCGAAACGCATGATGTGCGCCCGGTATCGGCGCAAACACGTTCGTCGGCCGCCCCGTCCGGTGCGACCCCCAGGAGCCGTCCTCGTTCTGCCTTTCGAGCAGGAACTCGACACCACGCCGCACCGCGGCTTCGATCGCCTCCGCTTCCGGTGGCTGTACCGGCTCGGGCCGCGGGCCGTTCGTGGCCAGCGGGG
>SKZG01000289.1 GCA_007127495.1 Planctomycetales bacterium | reverse complement strand
TTGCTGGCGCTGGCGCGGCAAGTGGCGCCGTAGGCGGCGCCAGGGCCTGGGGACCAAGGGCGTGCAATACGCGATAGCAGCGGCTGCGAGCCCTGGAGGCCGACGCGCGTTCCGGAGGCGACACCTCGTCATAACGCTCCGATCCATCCGGAGGGACCAGCACCGGCAGCATCGCCTCCACTTGCTAGTCGAGCGGATACTCGTCGAAATGCGGCCGGGCCAGTTGTGCGATTGGCCTGTAATGATCTATGCTCGCGGAGCCTACTTGGGCAGGGCTGGTGGCTTCAGTAGTCTGCGGAACCCCTCCTGCTCGAAATGCCGATCCGTCGAGAGGGCGTCACGGATGCCTGCACGGTGCATCGCGACAAAACTCACCGCGTCGCACAACGAGTAGCTCTTGTCACGCCGTCTCTGCAGAAGCGACATGGCGTCTCTGTGTAGCCGTTCGTCTACCCAGAACAACTCGACATCCGGAGTTTCAAGCAAGTCGGACGCGAATGCCAACGAAGCCGTCCGCCGCAAGCCACGTGCGCTTGCCAACGCAACGAATTCGGCGATCACGTAATTGTGTATCAATCGCCGGCTCGCAGAACCATACGCAGAGCAAGCCTCGTCATGCAATGGCTCCGATCGATGATGTAAGCACAGCAATCCCGAGGTGTCGATCAGCATCGCTCCGCCTCATGGGTATCAGCATACTGCCGTGCCAAATCGGCATCGATGCTCTCGTTGTCCGATCCGCTCGGCGTGTCCAGGCCGACTTCTCCGAAATGCCGTTCGAAGCGCTCGCGCGCAGCCTGGAGGTCGCCTTCGGACCGTTCTCCGCGAATTGCCCGATATTCCCGCTGCAGCGAAGCGGCGGCAAGCTCCTCGGGCGACGTGCCCGCGGCGACGGCTTGCTGCTGTAGCGTGTGGAATACGTCGTCGTTCAATCGGATGCTCAAGGAGTGGCTCATTTTCTGTCGCTCCGTTCCGCCGAATCGAAACGTTCGCAATCGCCCTCGCCTACGAGACCCACTCGCGGCGCTGGCGGGAGCTGGGTATGTTCATGGCCTTGCGGTACTTGGTCACGGTGCGGCGGGCCACCTGAATGCCGTGCTCGGCCAGGGCGCGCACCAGGTCCTCGTCGCTCTTGGGGTTCTGCTTGTCTTCCTGGTCGATCAGCTCCTGGAGCTTCAGCCGGACGGCGTCCCAGGTCACCTCCTCGCCGTCGGCGCTCGTGGTGCCGCCGCAGAAGAACCGCTTCAGCGGAAAGATGCCGCGCGGCGTCTGAATCCATTTGTCGTCGACCGCACGGGAAACGGTGGTCACGTGCACGCCTACCTTGTCGGCAATCTGCTGCATCTTCAGCGGCTCGATGGCCTCCGGGCCCTTGTCGAAAAACTGCCGCTGGTGGTCAACAATCGCCTGCGATACCCGGCTGACCGTGTTCCGGCGCTGCTCGATCGACTCGATGAGCCACTGGGCGGAATTGATCTTTCGTTTGATGTACTCGCGGGTCTCGCTGTTGGCCTGGCCGCTTTGGAACAGCTTCCGGTAGTACGGGCTGATGTACAGGCTCGGCGTGCGGCCGTCCTCCAACCGCACAACGTAGCGGCCCTCGTCATTCTGCTCAACGAACACGTCGGGTGTGACCGGAGGCACCGGCTCGCTGGCAAAGTCGGCCCCGGGGCTGAGGTTGAGCTTCTTCATCTCGTTGATGGCGGCCTGGATCCTCTCCAGCGAGAGGGGTGTGCGGCGGGTGATGGCCGGCAGCCGGTTGTGCGTCAGGTCGTCCCAGTAGTGGGTAATCAGCAGTTTCAACTCGTCGTAATACGGCATGCCGGGCACCAACTGCAAGAGCAGGCACTCGTGGGCGTTGCGGGCGCCGACGCCGGGCGGGTCCAGCCCTTGTACGAGCCGCAACGCTTCTTCCGCCAATGCCCGGTCCGCCTCGGAAGCCTCCAGCCCCAACAGGTCCTCGAGCTGCCCCGGCAAATAGCCGTTGTCATCGAGGTTGTAGATGATGCGGTCGGCCATGGCCCGCAACTCCGGCGAAAGCTCAAACCACCCGAGCTGGTCGTGAAGGTAGTCTTGCAGCGACTGGGGGCGGGCGGTCATGTTGGCCATCGCGTCGTGCTTCCGCTCCGAATCCTCCTCCATCTGGCCGCGCGACGGGCGCGAATGCTCCTCGAAGTGGTCCGGCCACTCCTCGTCCATCTTCATCAGCCGTTCGAAGTCGTCCTCGTTGCCGTCCTTCTCCCCGATGACCAACTCGCGTTCGTCGTCGGTCGGCGCATCGGGCGACTCGTGTTCGTCGGGCTCGTCCTCGGCCGGCAAATCGGGATCGGCCTCGCGCAGTTCGAGGATCGGATTCTCCTGCAACTCCTGTTCGATCCGCTCCTGCAGCGCCAGGATGGGCAACTGCAGAATCTCCATCGACTGGATCATCCGCGGCGCCAGCACCTGCTTCTGCTGCATCCGCAATTCTTGGCCAAACGAAAGTCGCATGATTATCCGCGAAACGGGTTGGGGTAACGAACCGACAATGTAATTCTACCTTATCAGAACTCCTGCCGGCCAGTCAGGGCGTCGGAAAGGATTTCCTTGTTCGCTAGTTCGATGACGCTTCCCGAGGTGATGCCGCGGGCCAGCCGCGTCACGCGAACCGGCATCTCGCTGAGCAAATTGGAAACATACAGGGCTGTACCGTCGCCCTCCAACGTCGGGTTGGTGGCCATCACGACCTCGTGGAACGAGCCGCCGCGGATACGCTCGACCAGCCGGTCGATGGTAAGCTGTTCCGGCCCGATCCCCTCCAATGGTGCAATTCGGCCGAGCAGCACGTGATATAGGCCCCCGTACATGCCCGTTTGCTCCAGGGCGATCAAGTCGCGCGGCTGCTCGACCACGCACAGCACGTCGCGTTGGCGGCGCGGGTCGGCACAGATGCCGCAAAGCTCCGCCTCGGCTAGGTTGAAGCATTCTGCGCAGTATCGCACGTTCTCCTTGACGGCTCGAATCGCGTCGGCCAGCGCCACGGCCTCCGACTCGTGAATGCGCAACACGTGATATGCGAGCCGCTCCGCCGATTTCTTGCCGATGCCCGGCAGGCGGGCGAACTGCTCGATCAGGTTGGACACCGATTCGGTAAGTTCCGGCACGTCACACCTCGCGAGTTTCATCCTCGTCGTCGGTTGCCGCCGGCGCTCCGCCCGCGCCGGTAAATCGGCCGATGGCCTCCTGGAGGCCGGGCAAGTCGATGCCGCCGGTCAGGTCTTTCATGGCGTCGGCGTGGAGCTGCTTGCCTTTGACAATGGCCTGGTTCACGGCGGCGGCGATGAGATCTTCGAGCAGTTCCTTATCCTGCTGCACGAGCAGTTGCTCATCGACGGTACAGCGCAGCACCTCGATCAAGCC
Organism: Planctomycetales bacterium; assembly: GCA_007127495.1. Taxonomy (GTDB): domain Bacteria; phylum Planctomycetota; class Planctomycetia; order Pirellulales; family Thermoguttaceae; genus PWXP01. Next base: position 2,920 of record SKZG01000289.1, on the reverse strand, counting down.
GTTGATTTCCACCTCGACCATGCCGCCGCCGGCCGACCCGGTGGCGCGCCGCTGTTTCATTTCCTCACTGAGGTTTTTCAACTGGCCGCCAAGCTGCTGCGCGTGGCGCAACATGGACCCGAGGCCTGCGATGTTCTTGAACATGACTTTCTCCCACAATTCGCCCGCGAGGCGTGAACGGCTATGATCTTGTTACGTGTTTATGCATTCAGGTGTTCACGTCGCCCGGCCCGTCCACGCGAATTGGGGCTGCGCCGAACAATTCGTGAACGCGGCGGACGACCGGGTTTTCCATGACCTGCTTCAACCGCTGCTGCGACGAGGTGCGTGTTGCGGGCCCGGCCTTGCTCGCCCCGGAAGCCTCGCTCGCCCCGGAAGCCTCGCTCGCCCCGGAAGCCTCGCCCTGCCCGCCGCCGGTGAAGCGGACGCGCACGGCCTGCCCCGTGACCTCGTGCAGGGCCTGTTCGAATTTGCCGGTGTGCTCCGGACGCTCGCAAAACGACTTCGCCAGGGCATACTCCGGTCGAAAGCTGACAACCAGTCGGCCGGGTCCCTCGGCGGCTGCGTGGTGGAACAATTCGCCCTGCGCGCCGGCCATGACGGAAACGCGTTTGAGGGCCTCGCGCCACACCGCGGCCGCGTTGGCGTCGCTCAGCGATACCGCGGCCCCGGGCGCCTCGGAAACGGCCGGCGCGGGGGCTGTCGGCGCGGGGGCTGTCGGTGAAGGGGCTGCCCGCGCGGGGGCTGCCGGGCTCAGGCCGTGGCCGCGTTCAACGTTTTTTTTTCCGCGCAGGTCGCCCGCCGCCGCAATCGGCCCCTGGCGGCTCGGAACCTGGCCGGCGGGAACTTGGCCGGCGCGCAGTTGCGCGATCATTTCCGGCAAGTCGTCCAGTTCTTGAAGGTGGCAAATTCGCACCAGCGCCAGCTCGGCCAGAATGCGCCCCTGGGTGCTCTGGCGCATTCGCGACAGGGCCTGCTCGACAATCTGCATGGCTGCCAGGACGGAAAGCAGCCCCATGCGGCTTCCCGCCTCGGCCACCGTGGGAGCCGTCGTTATGGAAGCGTACAGGAACGTCGCCGGAGGGCAGCCGGCAGCCGAGGCCATGACGTCGCGCAGCAGGCCCAGAAGCTGCTCAAGCAGCAGGCCTGCGTCCACCCCGGCCCCGATGGCGCCGTCCAGTTCGCCCAGTGCAGCCGCCGCGTCGCGCCCAACCAGATGGCCCAGCAGCCGCACCATCTGGTCCTCGCCGGCTGTGCCCAGCATGGAATGGACCGTCGCAATGGTAAGCCGGCCGGAGGCGAAGGCCAGGAGTTGTTCGAGCAGCGACTGGCTGTCGCGCATGGAGCCGGCCGCGCGGCGGGCGAGCAGGTCCAAGGCCTCCGGCTCGGCCTCGACCCCCTCGGCGCCAACGATTTGCCGGAGCCGGTCGGTAATGGCTTCGCGGGAAATGCCGGCGAAGTCGAACCGCTGGCACCGCGACAGGATGGTGATGGGAATCTTGGTCGGCTCGGTCGTGCAGAAGATGAACTTCACGTGCTCCGGCGGTTCTTCCAGCGTTTTCAGCAAGGCGTTGAATGCCTCGCGGGTGAGCATGTGTACTTCGTCGATGATGTAGATCTTGAATTGAGCACGGCTCGGGCGGATATTCACGTTCTGCCGCAACGCCCGGATCTCCTCGATGCCCCGATTGCTGGCCCCGTCGATTTCCAGCACGTCCACGTCTTCGCCGCCGGCAATGCTCCGGCACATTTCGCACTCGTTGCAAGGCCTTGGCGTGGGCCCCTCGACACAGTTGAGCGATTTGGCCAGAATGCGCGCGGCGGAGGTCTTCCCGACTCCGCGGGCACCCGTGAACAAGTAGGCGTGCCCCACGCGGCCCGTTTCGATCGCGTTCGAAAGAGCCTGCCCCACGTGCTGTTGGCCCACGAGTTCATCGAATCGCTGCGGCCGATATCGCCGCGCGATCACGACATATTCGGGCGTCGCCACGTTGTGGGCGGTGGGCTTTGTGAACTCGTCAGCCATGACTGATGACCACTGGGCAGGGGAACAAACAGGTGCGACCGCCAAGAACGGACGGGCCGGTCGCGACGGCTCGGGCGCCTCCTGCCCCCTTCAGCGGGGCTTGAAGCGGCCTCTTGAACGCCCGCCCGGCACCCGACGAGAGGCCCCGCACACCTGAAGCTTACTGCTTATGGCTGCTGCGGTTAAGCCCTGACCAAGTTCACAGCGCCCCATTGTGGGGGCCCCTCGCCGGACGCCGACAACGAGCGAACCCATGCATTATCGCCGGTCGGACCGGTTTCGTCAAACCGGGGCGTTCCGATTGTCCGAAAGCGATCGCGGTGTCAATCCTTGTCCCAGGGATACTCGTGGAGCATGTTCCACGGCACGAGCGTCAGATCGCTCCGCTGTTGCCGTTCGCTGCCGCCGTACACGACGATGGCCGAACAGGGGTTCCGAGCCGACAGCACCTCGCGCACCCGGCGGGCCCCGGCGAGCAGATCGGAGGCGACCGTTTGCCCCGTCTTTGCCTCGACGATGACGGATCGGCCGGCGTATTCGACGATCAAGTCGCCCTCGAGGCCGCTCCGGTCGCGGTAGAAGTACAACCCGCCGCGTTCACCCGCATTCGTGCGGTGTTTCAGCACTTCCGACGTTACCCAGGTTTCGAAAATCGCCCCGCGCAACGGATGACTGCGCAACTGGCCGGGGGTCCGGATTCCCAACAGCCAGCAGACCAGGCCGGTGTCGTAGAAGTGCAGCTTGGGCATCTTCACAAGGCGTTTACGCACATTGCCGCTGAACGAGGGCAAGCGAAAGGCAACGAAGCTGGTCTCCAGCACGCTCAGCCAGGCCTTGGCCGTCGGCTGGCTGATGCCACAGTCGCTCGCAATTGACGAGAAGTTGAGCAATTGC
>SKZG01000307.1 GCA_007127495.1 Planctomycetales bacterium | reverse complement strand
GACAACATCGAGACGATCAAGCAGGCGGTGGCCATTGGCGTGGGTGTCAGTATCCTTCCGGAGCCGACGGTCCAATTGGAGGTGCGGGCCGGGCTTCTGAGCGCGGTTGCGTTGACGGCGCCCGAACTACGCCGGCCGCTGGGCATGATCCATCGCCAGCGCAAGGTCTTCACGCCTACGCTGACGAAGTTTGTCGAGTTGCTCCAGGAAACCGCTTCACCGACGGAACATCGCCATGCTTGAAGCCGAAGTTCCAGTAACGTTCCAGCCCTCCGGCCGAACCATGCACGTGCTGCCCGGCACCCGCCTGCTGGAAGCCGCGGGGCTTGCCGGAATTGTATTGAATCAGCCGTGCGGCGGGACAGGCGTTTGCGGTAAATGTCGCGTGCGCTGCACCGGCGAGGTATGCCCCGCGGCCCCCGCTGAGGCAAAACTCTTTTCCGAGCGCGAACTTGCCGACGGGTTCCGCCTCGCCTGCCAAACAACCGTGTGCGGTCCGCTGACCGTCAGCGTACCGGAAACCACGCTCCTGGCGGCCGGGCATCAGATTCTCGACCGCTCGGGTGCGCAGGCGGCATTTCCGCCCGACCCCGGCGTGCGCAAGGTGTACGTTGAGTTGGCCCCGCCCACGCGCGGCGACGATACCCCCGACGCGATTCGGCTGGAGCAGGCCGTCGGGCCGCTGGAACTCGATCTAGCCGTTGCCCAACTCCTGCCCAGCCGGCTCCGGCAAACCGGTTTCCGGGGCACGGCCGTGAAGGCGGGCACCCGGCTGATCGACTTCGAGCCGGGCAATACGGAAGCCGAGCACCTCGCCGTGGCGGTCGATGTGGGCACCACCACGCTCGTCGCGGCGCTGCTCGACGCAAATACCGGCAGGGAGCGCATGCTCGTTTCGCGATTGAACCCGCAAACCCGCTTCGGCGACGACGTCCTGTCGCGCATCGTTCACGCCGCAACGGCCGGCGGTCTGGCGGAGTTGAGCCGGGTCATTGTGGAAGCGATTGACGACATGCTTGGCGAGTTGACGTCGGCCTCCGGCGCCCGGCGCGAGCACATTTACGAGGTCACCGTTTCCGGCAACACGACGATGCAGCAGCTCCTCTGCCGCATCGATCCCAGCGCGCTGGGCGCACTGCCCTTCGTGCCGAGCCTTGGTCCGGGCCTCGAATGCGGCGCGCGAGAGCTTGGGCTGAACATCCACGCGCGGGGGCGGGTTTACGTGATGCCGGTCGTGGGCGGATTCGTGGGCGGCGACGCCGTCGGCGGGATTCTGGCAACGGCCATGACCGATATCCCCGGCCCGACCCTCCTGGCCGATATCGGCACCAACGGCGAGATCGTCCTCTGGGCCGGCGACCGGCTCACGGCGGCCTCCACGGCGGCCGGCCCCGCCTTCGAAGGAGCACGCATCCTGCACGGAATGCGAGGCAGCACGGGCGCCATCGAAAAGATCGTGGTCGACGGACGCTTGCGGCTGAACGTCATCGGCGGTGTGCCGCCGGTCGGGCTGTGCGGCTCGGCGCTGATCGACGTCGCCGCCGAATTGCTGCGGCACGGCATGGCCACGCCCCAAGGCCGGATGCTCGACCGCGACGAATTGCCCGCCGGGCTGCTGTCCGACCTGGCCAAACGCGTCACGCGCCACGAAGGCAAACCGGCTCTTGTGTTGGCCTGGCCGGAAGAAACAGGCTCCGGCGAACCGATCCTGCTCACCCAGCGCGACCTGCGCGAGCTGCAACTGGCCACCGGGGCGATCCGAGCGGGCGTCGGGATCCTGCTCCAGGAGGCCGGGCTGGCGCCGCAGCAACTCGAAACCGTACTGATCGCCGGCGGATTCGGCAATTTCATCCGGCGCAAGAATGCGCAGCGCATCGGGCTGATGCCCGCCGGCGTACCGCGGCACAGCATCCGCTACCAGGGCAACACGTCGCTGGCCGGCGCCCAGGCCGTGGCGTTATCGCGCAGCGCCCGGCGGCGGGCGGAAGCCATCGCACGCATGGCCGAGCACGTCGACCTTTCCACCAATCCCACATTTCAGGCGGCTTTTGCCAACGCGATGATCTTTCCCGATAGCGAACCATCCACGTAAACGATTGCTTGCCCGAGGGCCGCCGGCCGTTTGAGAGCCCAGTAGCCAGGAGCCTCCTATGCCCATCCGCCGTGTTTTCTTCGATTACCACAGACCGGCCCTGCCGGCGGCCGTCGATTACCTGGCCGACCGGTTCGGCGCACCCGACGGGCTCGACCTGTCAGGGGTCGTGGTGGCCGTGCCCACCAGCCGCGCGGCACGGCGCCTGCTGGAACGATTGGTGATGCGGTCCGAAGCGGATCGGATCCCGCTTTGCCCACCGGAAATCGTCACGGTGGGCGCGCTGCCCGAGTTGCTCTACGAGGCGCGGCGGCCGTTTGCCGACGACCTGACGCAGCAGCTTGCCTGGGTCGACGCGCTGCGCTCGAGCGAGCCGTCCGTGGTGGAACGTCTGGTGCCGAATCTTCCCACCGTAGACGACCTCCCACCATGGCTTGCCTTGGGCGCCATGCTGTCCGGCCTGCACCGCGAGCTGGCCAGCGAACATGTCGGCTTCCACGACGTGGTGGAAGCGGGGCGTCGCCTCGACGGTTTTCGCGAAGCGCCCCGGTGGCAGGCGCTGGGACAAGTCCAAGAGCGCTACCTGCGCATCCTCGATTCTCTCGATCTGTGGGACCGCCAAACGGCCCGCCGCGTGGCCATTGAAAATAAGGAATGTGTCACGGAGCGCCCGATCATCTTGCTGGGCACGGCCGACCTCAACCGGCAACAGCGGCTCATGCTGGACCAGGTGGCTGAGCACGTGACCGCGCTGGTGGTCGTGCCCGACGACCTGGCCGAGAGGTTCGACGAGCACGGCTGCCTCAAGCCCGACGCTTGGCTCGAAGCACGCCTCGCCTTGGAGGAAGAGCACATTCTCCGGGCCGACGACCCCGCCGGACAGGCCGGCGCGGTGGGCCGGTGGCTCGCCGGGCTGGGCGGCAAATACTCGGCCGAGCAACTCACCATTGGCGTTCCCGACCGAATGGCCGAAGAGTTGGTGCCGCAGCTTCAGCAGGCGCTCACCGCCGCCGGCGTTCCCGTACGGTATGGCGTGGGCAGGCCGGTGGCCCAGACGTCGCCCTGCCGGTTGTTGACCGCCGTGGCGGAATACCTCGAGCACGGCACGTTTGCGGCGTTTGCGGCGTTGGTGCGCCATCCGGCGATGGTCGACTGGCTGAGCGGCGACGGAGCTGCTGCTCGGCCAACCGGTGTTCATGCCTCGAGGGAGCCGGCGTCCGAGAAGGCGGCCCCGTCCGCTTCCGCGGGCCGGCAGGGCGTCCGGGGCGATTGGCTGAGCCGGCTCGACGCCTTCCAGGGCCACTACCTTCCCGCCCGGCTGGAACCGGCCGGGGGAGGCCGGCAAGCGGGGGTTGCCGACCGGCGTCCATCGCGAAACGAAGGCCGTTCCGACTCGCCCCCTAACAATGCCGGGCCGTCCCGCCCCGCCGAAACGGCTTCGGACCCGGCCGCCGAGGTTGTTGCCGAGCTGCACGGTGCGGTGGAGGGCCTGCTGCGCCCGCTGGCCGGCACGCGCACGCTCGACGCCTGGGGCCGGCCGGTCCTGGAGCTGCTCACTGCCGTGTTCGGCCGCCGGCCGCTCGACCGTCGCCGCGAGCCGGACCGGACCGTGCTGCGAACCTGCGAGCTGGTTCGGGACGCAGCTCGGCAGAACGCCGAGATTCCCCGCCGCCTGGCCGATTCGGTGGCCGGCCCCATGACCGCGCCCGAAGCCCTGCGCACCCTCCTCAGCCAGGTGGAAGCCGGGCGCCTCAGCGCCCTGCCCGAACGCGGCGCCGTCGAAATGCTCGGCTGGCTCGACCTTCCGTTGGACGACGCGCCGGCCCTGATCGTCACCGGATTCAACGAGGGGGCCGTGCCCGACGCGATCAATGCCGACTTGTTCCTGCCGAACCAGCTTCGGCGCGCGTTGGGCATTATGGACAACGACCGCCGCTACGCTCGCGATGCCTACGCACTGAGCGTGTTGGCCGCCTCGCGCGAGCGGCTGGCGCTGGTCGTGGGGCGGCGCAGCGCCGAAGGCGATCCGCTTCCGCCCAGCCGGCTCCTGTTCGCCTGCGACGACGAAACCGCGGCGCGCAGGGCGAACCGGTTCTTCGGCGAAACCGTCGCGGCGCCCCTGCCCGCCCTGCACGGCGCCCTCCGCACCGGGCGGGCGCAATCGGCGATACCCGTGCCCCAACCCGTCCCGTTGCCCGAACCGGTTGCCTCGATGCGTGTGACCGAGTTCCGCGATTACCTTGCCTGCCCGTATCGCTACTACCTTCGCCATCGGCTCCGGCTCGAGCCGCTGTCCGATACGGCAATGGAACTGGACGGCGGCGGGTTCGGTTCACTGGCGCACGACGTCCTGCACGAGTTCGCGCGCTCGCCCGCCGTCCATTCGACCGACACCGAGGAAATCGAGGCGCACCTGAGCGCCGCGCTGGACCGCGTGGCCGAGGCACGCTTCGCACCTGCGGCAATGCCCACCGTGCGCGTGCAGATGGAACAGTTGCGTTTGCGCCTGCGGGCGTTTGCCGCGTGGCAGGCCCAGTGGGCCGCGCAGGGATGGCGCATCGAACATGCCGAGGTGTCGCCGGAGCCGGGTACCGCCGAACTGGCGGTGGACGGCAAGCCCATGCAATTGCGCGGCCGCATCGACCGGATCGACTTCCACCCGTCCACGGGCGAACGCGTGGTGTTCGACTACAAGACCTCGGAAAGCGTCCGCGACCCCGAAAAGACGCACCGCAAGCAGGGCGCATGGGTGGACTTGCAGTTACCGCTTTACCGGCACCTTGTGGCGGGCCTGGACATCAGCGGCCCGGTGCGGCTGGCCTACATCGTCTTGCCGCGGGAAACGGCCAAGGTCGGCATGCTGCCGGCCGAGTGGAGCGAGACCGACCTGGCGGAAGCCGACGCCGCCGCGGCGCAGGTGATTCGGGGCGTGCGAGCCGAGGTGTTCTGGCCGCCCGCCACCCCGCCGCCCGCCTTCGCCGAGGATTTCGCGGCCATCTGCCAGGACGGCCAGTACGGCGCTGAATGGAGCGAAGAAGCGTAATGGTTATGATCGAAGCCCACGAACGCGCCGGACCGTTTCCGCGGCGTCGCGGCAGCGTTGGCTGATCTCGGCCCAGCGGCCGGCGGCGATGTCGTCTTTCGTGGCAATCCACGTGCCGCCCACCGCCGCCACCGTATCCACCGACAGGTAGCTTTCCAGGTTGCCCGTGTTCACGCCCCCGGTCGGCACGAAGCGCACTCCGGTGTGCTTGTACGGGGCACTGAGGGCCTTGAGCATGGGAACGCCGCCGGCCGCCTCCGAAGGGAAGAACTTCAGCGTCATGCACTCCAGCGCCAGGGCCGCCTCGATGTCGCTCGGCGTGGCCACGCCCGGAATAAAGGGGAATCCCAGCTCGTTCGCCCGCGCGACGACGTGCGGGCTCAGTCCCGGCGCGACGGCGAAGGTGGCGCCGCACGATCGGGCCCGTTCCAGGTTCTCCGTGGTCAGCACGGTGCCCGCGCCGAGGAGCAGCTCGGGCCGGTTCCGGCTGAGCGATTCCATCACGTCGGCCGCCGCCTGCGTGCGGAAGGTGATTTCGATGACCGGCAAACCGCCTTCGAGCAGCGCGTCGGCCAGTGGCAGGGCGTCATCGACGCGGTCCATGGCAATGACCGGGACCACGCCGTTGCGAGCAAGATGATCCAATACTTCGTGACCTTTCACAGGGTGTCCTCCAAGTTCGGCGGCCAAGGGTTGCAGCTCCTACGGGCGATCGGACGAAAGGGGCGGTCTGCCGTGAGCGGCTAGCCCGAGGGCAAATCCTGCGACATCATGTGAATTGCACCGGCGCATCAGCGTGATGGTTCAACTCGTCGCCAAGAGCGTTCGGGGAAGCATTCATAGCAGTCGGTGAATCGGCCTTTCGTGTCTTCCGTCGCAACCAGTGCGGCGCGGGCGCGCAGCGTGGATGCCGCTTGTTGGGTTGCGGGCGCAGGCCCCGCTAGCCGGTCAGTTTCCCACATTGGCACGGGTGAAGTCGGCCATGAAGGTGGAATTGTCGGCCACCCGGAACATCGGCCGGTAGGGACTCTTCACCGCGCACTCGGCGGGTTGTCCGAGATACCAGACCAACTGGATGTTCACGCCCCACGATTCGCGCTGCTGTCCCTCTTCGCCGGACTGCTTCGGCGCCAGGTAATTGATGCTGTTTTCCAGCGCCCAGCCGTGACCGATCGGCAGCCGGATATCGGCCCCG
>SKZG01000478.1 GCA_007127495.1 Planctomycetales bacterium | reverse complement strand
GTGCCTGGAGCATGGCCTGCACCCGAGGGTTGCCCTGCTCAGGGTACGCCGGTCCGACGTTGGAATACGGGAGCCCGAACCCGGCGGGCAAAGAAACCGGCGAGAAAGGCAGTTGCGGCGCGCCGCCTACAACGGGCACGAAGCCGATCACAAACGGGCTTTGCGAGGTGTCGGAAAAGAATCCAGTGCCCCCCTGCGGAAGGGTAACGCTTGGTGCCTGCGATATCATACTGCTTCGGTTGCCTTGCGCGGCGATGAAATTGAAGTCGGCCGACCACGGCCCCGACTGCCACGCCCAACCGCTTCGGATCCCGGCTGTGGGATCGGGATTCCCGAAGGCGGGGCGGCCCATTCCCGGGCCGCCGCCAAACTGAAAGTGGAAATTGGGGCCTCGCACCCCCCATTGAGTGCCGATCTGCTCGAAGAAGCTGTTGCTGCTCGAATGGAAGGGGGTGGTGACGGTCGCCTGCTGGGCCTCGACCGCGGAAGCGAGGCACCCGACGGCCGCAATGAAAGCAATGCAGGCAATCGCCATGGTTGTTGACGCAGCGCCTGCTTTGCGGCTTTTCGGCAGGCGAACGCGTTCACACGGGTACTGTCCCAATTTTCGCGGCACAAAGGGCGTTTCTGCCCTACGAGCTGCCCTTTCCGCCGCGAAAATGGGGCTGTCCCCTTTGCATGCATGTCGGCGCGAGGAATCTGCTTCATGTGGAAGGGTTCGCATGGTTCACGTCCTTTGTGCTGTCCCGCATGCCCTGGAAAGGGCCAGTTTCCGTCAAGCGGGGAAACGACTGCCCTACATCTATCATTCTATCGTCGGCGACGGCCTTTTGGCAACCCTGGCAGCTTCGGTGTTGCCAAAGAGGTCAGGAAATGGGTACATTATGGGGCTTAGTTTCCGAGGAAGTCCGTTCAGGAGGAGTTCACCCGTGTTTGTCGCTGCCACGACCCGTTGTTTTTCCGACTTGCCTTTTGACCAGGCCCTCAACCGACTGGTCGACTTGGAGTTTTCCGCCATTGAAATCATGTTGCACGAGCAGGATGGGCACATCAAGCCGTCCGAAGTGCTCGCCGACCTGGACGAGGCGACGCGCCGTTGCCGCGACACGCGCCGCCTGACCGTTTGTGCCCTGAGCATCGAACCGGAAACCGAGGACGGCGAGTTGTATTACCGGCAATTCAGCGCCTGTTGCAAACTGGCCAAGGCCATCAAGGTGGTTACCGTGACGGCTCGGTCCTCCGAATTGGGGACGCCGTTCAACGAAGAAATCGGACACCTCCGGCGGCTGGTTGCCTTGGCGGGCCAGGAAGGTGTGCGTGTGGGGCTCCTGACGGAAACGGGTCGCATGTCGCAGGACCCCGACACCGCTTGCGCAATATGCCAGAACGTCGAAGGGCTTGGCATCACCCTCGACCCCAGTCATTTTATTTGCGGGCCGCACAAGGGCGGGCGCTTCGAACAAGTGATGAAGCACGTCTACCACGTCAGGCTGCGCGATACCTCGCCGGAGCAACTGCAGGTGCGCGTCGGCCAGGGCAAGGTCGAGTACGGGCGGCTGGTGAACCAATTGACCAAGTATCAGTACAACCGGGTCCTGGCCGTCGACATTGTGCCCATGCCCGAGATCGATCACATGGCCGAGCTTCGCAAAATGCGCCTGCTGCTGGAAAGCCTGCTGTAGGCGCGTCAGACGTAGCGGGCCATCAGGCGGTCGACTAGCGCGGGCGAAAGGCGATTCATTCCGAGCAGCACCTTGCCCCACAGATACGGCACGATTTCGTGCTTCCCGCGCTGTATGGCGAGAAGGGTTTTCCGAGCGACCTCAGCCGCCGAGACAGGGCGATGTTCCGGCCAGGACGCCTCGCCGGTCCGCTCGATGACGCTTTCAAAGAACTCGGTTTCCGTGGTGCCGGGGCTGACCACAAGCACATCGACCCCATGCCGCGCCAGCTCGGCGCGCAGCGACTCGCTGAACCCGTGGACCGCGAACTTGCTGGCACTGTATTCGCTGCTGTGCGGAACCCCGCGCCGGCCGAGAATGGAACTGACGTTGACAATGATGGGCTTCGAGGCCTGCCGCAGCAGCGGCAAAGCGAGGCGGGTCATTTCGACCAGGGCAAAGAAGTTCACTTCCATGACGCGCCGCAGGCGTTGCGGATCCGCGTCTTCGAAGAGGCCCATCGCACCAATCCCGGCGTTATTGACCAGGATATCGAGCCCGCCAAACCGCGACTGCGCCGTGTCGACGGCGCGGCGCCGCACTTCCGGATCGGTCACGTCGCCGGCCACCGTGGCCACCTCGCCGCGTGCCGCCGCGGATTCCTCGGCCAAGGATCGCAAGCGCTCCTCGCGCCGGGCCAGCGCGACAACGTGGGTTCCCGCGGCCGCCATCTGCCGCACCAGCTCCCGCCCGATGCCGCTGGACGCGCCGGTGACAATCGCGCGCGATCCGTCAAGATTTCGCCGTGCCATGGGCGGTTACTCCAGATGGAAGAGGCAAGTCCCGTTTGCCATGTTTACGCCACTTCGCTGACCTTGGAAGTTGTTTCCGGATGCTGGCCGTCGTGACGTTCGGACGCCGCGACGTGCGGCCGCACGTGGCCTCCGGCCTCGTCGATGCGCCCAAGGTATTGCTCTGCCAGGCGACAGTGGACGACCACCCGGCTGTCAATGTATCGCTTGGAAAGGATTTCGCCGTGAGCGGCAAGGTAGGCCATGAGCCGGCCGTTGTCGACGCCCATCTCGATATCGACGTCGTGGAACCTTCGGCTGAGCGAATCGGAAACGGCGGTTGCCAAGCGGCGCAGCCCATTGCGCCGGTGCGCACTCACCGGGACCGCCGCCGGATATCGCGCGAGCAAGGCGTCGAGCCGTGCGCGGTCTGGTAGGGCATCGGCCTTATTGAGCACCAGAATGGTGTCCTTCTCTTGGATCCCAAGTTCATCCAGTACCCGGCCGGCGGCACCAATTTGCTCGTGTACGGCGGGGTTGGAGGCATCGGCGACGTGCAGGAGCAGGTCGGCCTGCCTTGCTTCTTCCAGGGTCGCCTTGAAGCTGGCAATCAAGTGGTGCGGCAGGTTGCGGATGAACCCCACCGTATCGCTCAGCAGTACGGGGCCCCAGCCGGGCAACTGCCAGCGTCGGGTGCGGGTGTCGAGGGTGGCGAACAGCGCATCCTGCACCAGCACGCCGGCGCCGGTCAAGGCGTTCATCAGCGTGCTCTTTCCCGCATTCGTGTAGCCCACCAGAGACACGGTCATGGCACTGCTTCGTGCGGCCACTTCGCGTTGCTTGCGGCGTTCGATGGCCGAAAGCTCGCGGCGGAGGTCGCGAATGCGTTTTTCGACGAGCCGGCGGTCTTCTTCGAGTTGTTTTTCGCCGGGGCCGCGCAGGCCGACGCCTTTTTTCTGCCTGGAAAGGTGGGTCCACATGCGCTTCAATCGCGGCATGGCGTATTCGTGCTGAGCCAGTTCCACCGCCAGCCGCGACTGATACGTTCGCGCCCGGCTGGCGAAGATATCGAGAATGAGTTCCGTCCGGTCGATGACCTTCCGTCCGGTGACCTTTTCGAGGTTGCGGGTCTGGGCTGGGGAAAGGTCGTTGTCGAAGATGATCACGTCAGCGTCGTTGAACTCGGCCAGGCGGTTCAGGTCGTCCACTTTCCCGCGTCCGAGGTAGGTCGCCGCGTAGGGGACATTGAGCCGTTGCGTTAACTGGCCGACGACGTGAACCCCGGCGGTAGCCGCCAAGCCGGCAAGCTCATCCAGCGGTGCTGGTCCGTCCCGTCGATCGGGCGTTAGCACGGCTACCAGGATAGCGGCCTCGCTTGCGACACTTTCCGCGCGCTCCGTTTCGTACACGATGTTGGGTTGCCTCCAAGGGTTAGGTTGGTTGCCTTTCGGTGGCAGGAAGTCGAAACAGCCCTGCCTCTTTTAGTATGGTTGCCGCCGGCTACATTGTCATCCCCCACCGTCGCTGAGAATGTGGCAATAGCTTTCATAGCGACGTTCGTCGATGCGGCCGTCTGCGACGGCGTCTTTGACGGCACACTCGCCCTCGTGGGTGTGGGTGCAGTCGGGGAAGCGGCAACGACTGACATAGGGGCGGAGGTCGCGGAAGAATCCGGGCACCTCCTCGGTTGCGACGTCCCAGAGCTGGAACTGTCGGATTCCGGGCGTATCGACCACCCAGCCGCCGAAGGCCAACGGCAGCAACTCGGCCGTGGTGGTGGTATGCCGCCCCTTCTCGGTCTCATGGCTCACGGCCTCCACGCGAAGCTTCAGCCCGGGATCGACCGCGTTCAATAGGGACGACTTGCCGACCCCGCTTTGCCCGGCCACGACGCTTTCCTTGTGGGCGAGCGCCCTCTGAAACCGTTCGACTCCAAATCCGGTTTCGGCACTGAGGAGCAGGACCTGATAGCCCAACTGGCTGTATACCCCCACCAGTGGCTGCACGGCTGCGGGATCAGCCAAATCGATCTTATTGATGCAAATGACGGGCCGAACGCCACCTTTTTCGGCCGCGACGATGAGCCGGTCGATCAAATTGGGTTTCAGCCGGGGTTCGGCGATGCTGGCGACAATCAGCAACTGGTCGACATTGGTCACAATCGAATGCTGCCGCCCCCGGCTTGCCCGGCAGATGCTCCGGCTGCGCGGTTCGATTCGCTCGATAATCCCTTCCTTCGGTTGCGAGTGCTCCACGGGACGGAACATGACCCGGTCGCCTGCCACGACGACATGCCGCTGGTCGGTGGCCAGGGTTTTCAGCAGTCGGCGGGTAGCACACCGGGAGACCTCGCCTTGGGCGTCGGCAACGAGGCTGATCAGGCCCTTTACGGCCAGCACGCGTCCGGGGCGGCAGCATTGCAGGTCGACGTCCAGTTGGACGCCGAGCCCCGGCTGCTCGTCGTTGCCGGCCTGGTTGCCGGTCACGGTTCGACGTCGCGTCAGATCTCCTTTGCCACTGATCCGTTCGTTGAGCAGGGGCGCCTCGTCCTCAAATCCGTGCTGCTGGAAGCTGCGCGTCCAGCTCGTGCGCCGTGCGCGGATTGCCCGATTCTTCCGAAAATCGGCGCGTATCTTCCGTTTCTTTGCCATAAGACGCTTAACGGCTGCCGCGATGACGCAATTGGCCGGGCGAGTCGTCATTCAAGTCGTAGCTTACCTGCGCTTCCGGGTCGTCTCTGACCCGCACCTTGGCAACGCGACCGCGGTCCAATCCTGCCCGCTCCAGCAGCGATTTGCCCAGGATGTCGCTGTCGGGTTCGTCGGGTGGCGGAGGGCCTACGGCGCCCAAGGCGGCCGGGCAATAGTGGATTTCGTACCGATGCTTGGCAATGGAGACCGTATCGCCCGGGTCCAACCTCTTTTCGCTCACCCGCACGCCGTTCACTTTGACCCCGTTGCGGCTTTGCAGGTCGCGGATGTACCAGTAGCCGCCGCTGACGGTCAATTGGCAGTGATGGGCCGACACGTTGGAAAACCTCAAGACGACGTCGCAGCTTTCGCGACGGCCGACCATTAAGCTCTTTTTCAGCAGTGGAATTGATTCGCCCCCACCCAACGGCGTTAGCTCACCGAACATAGTTTCTCGTTCCTCATCGTTGCGGATCCCGATGCCTAGTAGAACACGACATATACAAGTGTATTCACTCCCCCCGTTGTGGTCAACAAGAAAACCGCAAGGCTCACCAAAGGCGTCCCCAATTTTTGCGGAACAAAGGACTCCCTGCCCACTCGGTGGACGTTCCGGGTATACTTGTCCTTGGAGGCCAGGAGTGGACTGGACGGCCGCCGGCCGAGGCACCATCCGCCCCGACTTGATCGGCGCGTGCAAGGCCCCGGCGGGAGGAAAGTCCGGGCACCGTAGGACAGGGTGGTGGGTAACACCCACCGGTCGTAAGGCCAGGGAAAGTGCAACAGAAAGCAAACCGCCTCCCGGTTACGTTCTGGGCGGTAAGGGTGAAACGGTGAGGTAAGGGCTCACCAGCAGGTCGGGTGACCGGCTTGGCTAGGCAAACCCCACCCGGTGCAAGATCAAACAGAGAGCAGCGGACGCGCCCGGCCGATTTTTCGACCGGGCGGTCCCGCGGGCCTGTCCGGTCCGCCACCGACTCTCGGGTAGATCGCTTGAGGCGCCGAGTAATCGGCGTCCTAGATAAATGGTCGTCGCCCGCCGTCAACGGCGGGACCAAGACCCGGCTTACAGGTCCGCTCCGTCTCCGCTTTCTGGTTGCCCATCGTCCTCCTGCTCGGCCTCGATCAGTCGCAACAGTTTCGAGATGCATAGCTTGTTCATGCTCGTGCGGTGGTCGTAGGCCTCATCGCGAAGGGCTTCGTGTAGGCTCTTCGGAATGC
>SKZG01000029.1 GCA_007127495.1 Planctomycetales bacterium | reverse complement strand
GGCCCGGCGCAAAGTGAAGAGCGGCAAGCACTTAGGCATAATACGGCCGATTGCGGCATATACTGTACAAGTGTACCAGTACCCCCTAGGGGAATCGAACCCCTGTTTTCGGACTGAGAATCCGACGTCCTGGGCCACTAGACGAAGGGGGCGGGGACGTATTCACGCTGTTTCGGCCGGGCAACGCCCGACAAACCATTAACATTTAGCAAAACTCGCACACGGCGTCAAGGGGCCGGGGCGTTTTTTGGGTTCATTCCGGCTCGGGCGTGTCGTGCGCGTCCATCTGCTGCTGGAGCCAATCGCTCCACTGTTGCGCGCCTTGCGAGCCAAGCTGCTCGCGATTCCGACGCACCGCCGCACCGACGAGCTGCCGCATTTGGCGGTCGCGCAGTTGGTCGATGGCCGGGAACAGTTCGTCGAGCACGCGGGCCGACTGGTCGTGCCGGCCTTCGAGCATGAGTATGCTGCCGCGACCGGCGAGACCGAAGGCGCGGAATTCCGCCTCGGTTTCACCCAAAGCCGCCAGCTCGTCGAACCGGGCCAGCGCTTCCTCGTAGCGGCCGTCGAGCAGGTAGAGGCGCGCAAGCTGTTGCTTCGCCCGGCGGACGAGGTGCGTTTCCGTCGGAAAATACTCGATCACCGCGCGCCATGCCTCCTCCGTATCGCGGGTTGTCGCGAAAAACCACTGGGCGCGAGGCGTCGCCTGCCGGGGGACGGCCGGTGTCGCGACGGCGGCCTCGTGCGGCAGCAGTGCGGCAGGCCCCGTGGTCAACCACCCTAATAGACCGCCGAGCACAACCGTGCCGGCCACGGCCGCCGCGAGCAGCCATCGGCCGGGCAGGCCGAAGACCCGACCCGGCTCGTGCTGCATCAGCCGGCTGAGCCGCTGGGTGGCTGCAAGCGGCTCTGCGGCGGGCAGACCCACCGCGCCGGATTCCCAGACGGCCAACGGTTCGGGCCAATCGGGCTGGGCGTGTTCGGTGTGCAGGCGGCGGATTTCCTGGAGCAGTTCGCGGGCCGAGTTGAACCGATCGGACGGCTTCTTGCCCAACATACGGTGGACGATTCGGCAGAGGGCGGGCGGCAGGTCGGGGCGTTTCTGCTCGAGCGGTTCGGGGTCGGTCTTCACGTGCTGGACGGCCACACCCAACGCCGTCTCGCTTTGGAAAGGCGGGTGCCCGCTCAGCAAGTGATAGCACGTAACGCCCAAGGAATAAAGATCGCTCCGCGGATCGAGCGGTTTGCCCTCGACCTGTTCCGGGCTCATGTACAAGGGCGTTCCCATGGTCATGCCCACCTGGGTCAGTTCGAGCGCCTCGTCCTGCCGCGTGATCCGCGCGAGTCCGAAGTCGGCCACTTTCACTTCGCCATCGGTGGTGAGCATGATGTTTTCGGGCTTGATGTCGCGGTGGATCACGCCTGCCTCGGCGGCCTTGGTCAGCGCGGCGGTCACTTGGCGCATGACCGAGATGGCTTGCGCCAGGTCGAGGGTCCCGTTGCGCCGGAGCCACTCGCGCAGGTTCTGCCCTTGGACATACTCCTGGGCGATGAAGTGCAGGCCGTCCCGTTCACCCACCTCGTAGATCTGCACAATGTTCGCATGCACGAGGGACGCGGCGGAGCGGGCCTCGCGGCGAAACCGTTCCAGGTAGGTCGGATCGCGAGCCAGGGCCGGCTTGAGAATCTTCACGGCCACGCGCCGACGAAGCGAACTTTGCTCGGCCAAGTACACCTCGGCCATGGCGCCTCGGCCAAGCAGGCGCAGGAGCCGATAGTCGCTCAACTGCCGCCCGACAAGGCTGGGCGGGGCCGTGGTCTCGTCCGGGCGGTCGGGGGGGTCGGGCATCGGAGGCAGTCCGGTTCGGGCATGCGCATCATTGCTGATCGAGCGGCGGATGCCGGTAGTACGTTTGCAGTATCAAAGCGGCCATTGCGGTGCAGAACAGGCGGCCGCCTTCGTGGTTGCCCCATGCTTCAGCGTCCGTGTACCAGCTTCCCCGCTCGGGTCCAGATTGTGCCTGGGTTGCCAGCAGGTGGTCGCGCAGTGCGGTGCTGAAGGTGGTCCATGGCTGCCCGCCCACTTCCCGCAGAATTTGCGACGTACGAAGGTTCCGGTAGAAGTATCCATTGGTGGCCGGCCCGTTTTCGGCAACGGTGGCGACGAATCGCGTCAGTTCCGGCCGGTTGGGTTGCCGACCGAGGTACATTTGCGCGAGGAGGCCGTCGGCGGTGGCGGTGGGGTCGGCCCGGCTGGATCCGGAGCGGCGTGGAAAACCGCTTTCATCGGGCAAGAGCATGTTGTCGAACCAAGCTTCCGCCAATTTCATTTGGCTTTCGGGAACCCGCAGCCCGGCCCAGCGGGCGGTTTGCAGGGCGCTGACGTTCCAGGCGGTGGCGAACAGCGTGCTCGGATCGGGCTGCTCTCCAGGCGGTTTGGGCGTGCGGCTCCAACCGCCGTCGGGATTCTGGGTGTTGACGATGAAGTTGACCGCAGCCTGCGCGGCTCCGAGGGTTTGCGCGTCGGCCGTGACCGCCATCAGTTCGCTCAGCGTGCAGGTGGCCATTGCGTGCGACGGCATGGAGTCGGCCTGGCGTTCGTACAGGGTGCCACCGTCGGGGGCCACCGGCACGATCCGCGCTCGCAGGAAGATCGCGCCTTCGAGGACGTTGCGACGGTATCCGCCTTGTCGCGGACTGTGGCCGGCGCCCAAAAACGGCAACAGGGCAAGTGCCGTGGCGGCGTTGGGCGCCTTCTCCAACGTGCCGGGATTCGCCGATCGTTTCGCCTGGCCGGGCCCCTGGTGGTTGAAGCTCCAGTACCCTCCCGGCATTTGATGTTCGGCAAGCCACGCGAGGGCATGCTGAACCGCCGCCTCGGTTTCGGCATCGCCCCCGTAGTGGTTCAGCAACGCGGCTCGATTGCTGCGGTCCCGGCAGGCCGCCAAGTTGGCTATGGCCGGCGGCGGCTCGCGGGGCTCTGAAGGGATTTCGGAATCCGGTTCGGCCGCGTCATGCGGGTCTTGAGCGGCACCGGCGTCACCTGCGAGGAAATCCAACGTGTGCGAATCATCGCCGTCCTCCGCCGGAGCGCCGGGCGGGGGAGCCAGCCCGATCAGGCGCACGACGCCGTCGTGTCCTGAGAGTACGGCGTGCTTGCCGTCCGGGTCGAGGGCGACGGCCTGGATGGGACCGCCCAGCCCATCGAACTGGAAGGCCTTGCGCGGAGCATCGGTGTGCCAGACGATGAGTTTTCCATCCTGCCCGACCGAAACCACGTGCTCACCCGATGGGGTGAAGGCTACGTCGTTGACTTCTTCGTCGTGGCCGTACAACTCCGCGCGCTGTTCGCCCGAATCGAGTCTCCAGAAGCGCACCGTCCTGTCACGGCCTCCGGAAACGACCGTGTTTCCGTCGGGGGCGACGGCGATTGCGCAGACGGCCCCGTCGTGGCCCGAGAACCGGCGCACCTCGTCTCCCGTGTTCGGGGTGACGGCGACAATCTCGCCGTCATCGCCGCACGAGACGAGCAGGGAACCGTTCGGCGAGAAGACCACGCCGCGGACCGCGCCGGCATGGACGGGAAAGGCATGCAATTCGGCCTGGCTGGTCAAATCGACCAGGCGGATCGTACCGTCGTCGCAGCCGACGGCCGCGTGCTGTCCGTCGGGCGCAATCGCAAAGCAGCTTACCCGTTGTCCTTTGGCAACCGATAGCGGCGTGGGATCGCCGCCGATGCCGACGACCCACGACAGGATCGCGCCATGGCCCGGCTCACCGCCTTGCTCGGTCAAGGCCAACAGCGAGCGTTCATCGGGCGAGAAGGCCACCGCGAGAACCGCGCCGTCTGCACCGGGAAACTGCCGCAATTCGCGTCCGGCGGCGATATCCCAAAGCCGCAGCGAGGTGTCGTCGCCGCCGGTCGCCGCAAACATGCCGTTCGGCGAGAACGCCGCGCTGCGCACCGGACCGGAATGGCCGTGCAGTGTGAGCATTTCGCCGTGACGCAGCTCGCCGGAATCGGCGGCTTCCTGAGACGGGGCGGCTCGCGAAAACTCCGCCTGCCGTGGGCTGGGGGCCGAAGCGTCGTCGGCGGGCACGGAAGGGCGGCGGCTTCGAGCGGTCCGCGAACGAGTCCGGGGGCGATCCAACGGGCGGAACCGGCCGGAAACGTCTACCGGGCGGTCCACCCGCGGCTGTGGATTATTCGGCGGGCGCTGATCGTTGGTGCCGGTGGCTAGCAGAAAAGTTAGTGTCAACGCGCCAACGGCAAGTACTCCCAGCACGAGCATCGCCACGTGCCAGTCGTTATTGCGACGGCGCGTGGAAGGCGGCCGCGTTGCCGACCTGCCCGTACTGATCGGAACCACGGGCGCGGGCTGGGGCGGTGGAGGTGCAGCTCCGCTCGGGGGCGAAGCCGGCGGCGCCCCAAAACTCGCCGGCTGGGCCAACGGCGGACTCGCAGGTGGCGGACTCGCCGGCGGCCCGGCAGGATGCGCCGCTGCGAAGTGCGCGGTCAACGTCGCTTTCAGCTTCGCGTCGTAGGCCGCGCGCTGTTGCGGATCCAGAAGGCACACCCGCGCCGCCGACAGCTCGTTGAGAATCCTCTGCGACAACGCAGCGTACCTGCCGCCCTGGAATGAGCGGACATGCATCATCTGCCGATCGGCCGCGTTGGCAATCACGTCGGGATCCGATTCGAAAAGGCCAATACCGAGCAGCCGGTAATGATCAGCGGGCTGTTCCTCGCTAGGAATGCCCAGCCATTTCCGATACGGATCGAAGGTTGCCATGGAACTTGGTTTTCACTTGGGCCGAGTCAATGCGGCAGTGCGGATTACATCATTCAAAGGGAACGGCCGTTGAGTGGGAGAGCACGGCTTCTCGAAGCCCGACCCACCAGGGGCGCACCACCCGGCGCGGCGAACACATCAGGACACGATGCTGTTCGTGCAAGCAAGTGTACTTTATTGCATTATGACGCTTCGGCGAGAAATCGGCAACGCTTAGCCACCCCGGTGCGGAGGGGCACGCAGCCCGCCCGGGGCCCGTTAGGCCTCGATCGTGACCTTGCCAACTGCTACTGTCAACGTGCAAGGTTGCGATCGTGTTACCCGCCGGCGGACCGCCGCCGACGCCGACCGCCGAACCCGATCATCGCCAGCACGCCCGTCAGCCCGAGAAGGGCGCCGGACGGCTCGGGCACCGATACGATGCTGAGCATGGCGTAATCCACGTTCGGGTTGGCATTCGCGTTGAAACTGAAATGCATGCGATCCGCATTCTTGAACACGTCAAGGGGATCAACCGAAGGATTGCCCGACGAAGCGGTCAACGCGAAATCCTCGAATCGCAATTCATGGGTGGTCATCGTAACCGCCTCAGCCAGATCGGTGGCATATTGGACTTCCGCGTTGCCGGAAAAGACCGTTGCGACCAGCCGCATCGAATCGCCATTACCAGGATCGATGGAACTGAAACGAAGGACAAACATCGTGTTCGATCCGTCTTCGGTAAGGTCCATCGCGTTCCCTTCGTTCAGGGAATACTCCAAGTGCAACCGCACTCCCTGGTGGCCAAAGGTTGCCACATGCATCTCGCCGTCAGGCATCCAGCCGAGCACCGCATTGAACGGGAACGGATTGTCGCCGACCAACTCTGCGGTGAGCGTGCGTTCACCGTATCCATGCGGATTTTGGTCCCACGGGTCGGTGCGCGAGTACGATTGGTCGGAGGTGCCCAATGTGGACATCGGATGGAAGAGAGTATGGCCCGGGGCGCAGAAGACCGAGCCGTCGCCGGGCTGCGAGAACGCGTCGATGATCATCTCGGCATGCGCACGCTCAACCATGCCCACGCCGACGCCTAGCGCGGCAAGGAGAAGAACCGAATTACATAACCGCATCGCTGCCTCCTTCTTCGTTAGGCCCTGCGCACAGGTGCGCGTCAGGCCGGCCAATTGCCTTTGATTTTCGGTCGAAGCGCGAGAACAACTCGCCACCACTACACAACATCCATTATTGAGTCGCGAGGACCAAATGTCAAGCAACTTGTTTGGTTGACCGTCCCAATTGCCCCATTTTCTCGTCTGATGGCCACGAAAAGCGCCCCAATTGCCTGTGCGCACCCCCCATCGAAGCGGGTTTTAGCCTTTCGGCGTCGCCAGGCCATTTCAGGAAACTTAGTGTACGCCCCATTGGAGGTACAGATCTTTCGGAAGGAACCGTTCTTCCTCTGCAAGAGGCGCAGTTTCCACGGGGGCTGTCCCATGCATCCGAGAACCGTTACTGTTGGGGTTTAAGCGATGCCGCGCCGCGAAGGTCGTCGGCCGAGAATCACGCGAAGGAGTCATTGATCGATGGTCATTGCCAG
>SKZG01000116.1 GCA_007127495.1 Planctomycetales bacterium | reverse complement strand
GATCCGGCGAGAGGCCGAGCGCGCGTCGGAAAACCTGCTACGCGACGCGCAGGCAAAGGCTCGGCAAATCGTCCAGGACGCTGAAGCCCAGCGCGAGCAAGTGCTCGCCCGAACGCAAACCGACCTGAAACTCGCGGCCCGCGACACCGTCGCCAAACTGCGCGAAACGCTGAGCCAGGCGGTCACTCGGGCGCTGGAGAAAGCCGTCGCCGTGAAACTCGACGATGCCGACTTCCTGGCCGACCTGATCCGCCAGATCGTGCTGGAATACGTCGAGAAAGACGCCGTCGGCGAGACGCTTCTCACATTCAATGTTCCGGAGCCTATGCGTCACAAGCTGGCCCATTGGGCCATCGAGACCTTCCACAAGCCCGACAGGGAAAAGAAGCAGGAAGAACTTTCGGTGGAACTGCACGGCAGCCTTATTGGCGCCGGGTTCGAGTACCAAATGTCGCAAGGGACGGTCGAGATCACGGTCGAATCGGTGGTCCAGGTGCTATCGGACATCATCACGCCGGAATTGCGCAAGCTGATTGCCGAGGCCGTCGGCGACGAGACCCCACCGACCGCCCACTGATCGCCCTCACCGTCCTCCCTACCTTCCAGGCTTGAACGCCGTAGCCCCTGAACCTATGCGAACCGATCGGTATTACTATTTGTCGGCATTGCCTGCTCCCGGCGACTTGGGCAGTGCCGCGCCGATGGGCCCGGCCCAGTTGTTGGAGCACCTGGGTGAGGAGACGCCGCGCGGCCGACTGGTCGGCACGGTGTTTTTGTTGGGCGACCTGCTGGAGCGCGAGGCCTTCCTGGCCGGCGAAATCGAGGAGGTGGATCCCGCCGTACTCACGGTCCGACAGGCGCGCAACGAGGCCGCATTGCCCGACTTCCTTGCCCCGCAGGCGGAGCCCGAGCCTGAAACCACGGTTACGGACGCGCTGTGGGAGGCGTACTTCCGGCATACGGCCGAGGTGGGCCGTACCCTCGGCAGCCCGCTGCTGTGCCGCTGGGTTGGTTTTGAGGCGGCGCTGCGGAATGCCCTGGCCGAAGCGCGGGCGAAGCGTTTGGGAATTGAGGGGACCGCGTACCTGGTGGCCGCCGACCTGGCCGAAACCGGCGAGGATTTTTCCACCGTCTTGAGCGAATGGGCGGCTGCTCCGACCCCTCTGGCCGGCCTCCGCGCCACCCTTCGCGCCCGCTGGGATTGGCTCGCCGTGAACGACGCTTGGTTTTCGTTCTCCGACGACGAATTGGTGGCCTACGCCCTCCGGCTGATGCTCCTGGAACAGTGGCGCCGCACAACCCGCGAAGAAGAACCGTCGGCCGCTGAGACGGCCTGAATGAAACGAAATTAGTAAGTGCAGGGGAACAACCCGTGAAAGCAAGGATCGTTGCAGTCAACGGAAACCTGGTCATTGCCGAGACCGACGGTCGCGTCGTGCAGAACTCGGTCGGCTACTGCATCCATTCCGACGGGACGCGGCTGCTGAGCGAGGTGATTCGCGTTCGCGGCCACCTGGCCGACCTCCAGGTGTTCGAGGAAACGCGCGGCCTGAAAGTCGGCGACCCGGTCGAATTGCACGAGGACATGCTCTCGGTCGTGCTGGGCCCGGGGCTGCTGGGCCAGATCTACGACGGCCTGCAAAACCCGCTGCCCGAGCTGGCCAAGCAGGTCGGCTTCTTCCTGAAGCCGGGCGTATACATTCACGGCCTCTCGACCACGCAGCCTTGGGAGTTCACCCCGTCGGTGAAGCCGGGCGACACGATTGAGGCGGGCGATAGCCTGGGCACGGTGCCGGAGGGCATCTTCACGCACCGCATTACCGTGCCGTTCGGCCTGCGAGGCTCGTGGACCGTCGAGAAGGTCGCCCCGGCCGGCAGCTATACGGTCGACGCGGAAATGGCGGTGCTGGCCGACGGGCAGGGCGCCAAGCGATCCGTGACGATGCAGCAGAACTGGCCGGTGAAACGGCCGTTGAGCGTCGCTCGCCGCCGGCTGCTGCCCACCGAGCCGCTGGTCTCCCGCGTACGAATTATCGACTCGATGTTCCCCGTCGTCCGCGGCGGCACCTACTGTATTCCGGGGCCGTTCGGGGCGGGCAAGACCGTGTTGCAGCAAATCACCGCCCGGCACGCCGAAATCGACATCGTCATCATCGCGGCATGCGGCGAGCGGGCGGGCGAAATCGTCGAAACATTGCGCGATTTCCCCGAACTGACCGACCCACGAACCGGCCGCAGCCTCATGGAGCGGACGATCATCATCGCCAATACGTCGGCCATGCCGGTCGCCGCCCGCGAAGCCTCGGTGTACACGGCCGCCACCCTGGGCGAATACTACCGTCAGATGGGGCTGAACGTGCTACTGCTGGCTGATTCCACCTCGCGGTGGGCACAGGCGATGCGGGAGTTGTCGGGACGGTTGGAGGAGATCCCCGGCGAGGAGGCGTTCCCGGCGTACTTGGAAAGCCGGATTGCCAGCTTCTACGAGCGGGCCGGCGCGCTGGAACTGCGCGACGGCACGGTCGGCTCGCTCACGATCGGCGGCACGGTTAGCCCGGCCGGCGGAAACTTCGAGGAACCGGTCACGCAGGGGACGCTCAAAGTGGTCGGCGCGTTCCACGGCCTTTCGCGCGCCCGCAGCGACGCCCGCCGCTACCCCGCCATCGACCCGCTCGACTCGTGGAGCAAGTATCCCGGTATTATCGAGCCGGACGCCATGGCGAGCATGCGCCGCCTGCTGTTGCACGGCAACGAGGTGCGGCAGATGATGACCGTGGTGGGCGAAGAGGGGACGTCGATTGCCGACTTCACGGCAGCCCTGAAGGCCGATTTCTTTGACAACGTGTACTTGCAGCAGAACGCGTTCGACGAAGTCGATGCCGCCACCCCGGCCGAGCGCCAGCGGTTCGTATTCGGCAAGGTGTCCGAGGTAGCCAACCTCGACTTCGAGTTCACCGACAAAGCCCAGGCTCGGGAAACGCTCGTCGCGGTGACCGACCTGTTCCGCAACTGGAATTACGCCGCGACCGATAGTGAGGAATATCAGCGATGGCTGAAAGCCATCGACCAGTTCATCGCCACGAAAGGGCGGAAGGTATGAGGAAGTATTTCGATTCGATCCGCCGCATTGCCGGCAACGTGGTTACTGTCAACGCGATGGGCGTCACCTACGACGAATTGGCCACGATCGACTCGGCCCACGGCCAGTCGCTCGCGCAGGTGATCGACCTCGAAGGGCAACAGGTAAGCCTGCAAGTCTTTGCCGGCTCGCAGGGGGTCTCGAACAACGATCGCGTGCGCTTCTTGCAGCATCCCATGCAGGTGCCGTTCTCGGACGATCTGCTCGGCCGCGTGTTCGACGGCTCCGGCCGGCCGCGCGACGGCCGCGGCGAAGTGACCGGCAAGCTGACCGACCTGGGCACCCCGCCGGTCAATCCGGTCATGCGACGCATGCCCGACCAGATGGTCCACACCGGCATCCCCATGATCGACGTGTTCAACTCGTTGGTCGAATCGCAGAAGCTCCCCATCTTCTCCGTTCCGGGCGAACCGTACAACGAGTTACTCGCTCGCGTGGGGTTGCAGGCGAATGCCGACATTATCATCCTCGGCGGCATGGGGCTGCGGCACGACGACTACCTGAAATTCCGCCAAACGTTCGAGGAAGGCGGCGTGCTGGGCCGGGCCATCCTTTTCGTCCACACCGCGGCCGACCCGGTGGTCGAATGCCTCCTGGTGCCCGACCTGTGCCTGGCCGTGGGCGAGCAGTTCGCCCTTCAGGGCAAGCGGGTGCTCGTGCTGCTGACCGACATGACGGCCTTTGCCGACGCGCTGAAGGAGATCTCCATCGTCATGGAGCAAATCCCCTCGAACCGCGGCTACCCCGGCGACCTGTACACCCAGTTGGCCAAGCGCTACGAGAAGGCGGTCGATTTCGACGGCGCCGGCTCGATGACCGTGCTCGCCTGTGTGACCATGCCCGGCGACGACGTCACCCATCCCGTTCCCGACAACACCGGCTACATTACCGAGGGGCAGTTCTACCTGCGGCACGGGCGGATCGAGCCGTTCGGGTCGCTCTCAAGGTTGAAGCAGCAGGTCAACGGCAAGTCGCGCGACGACCACCGGGCGATTATGGACGCGTGCATCCAGCTTTACGCTCTGTGCCGCGAAAGCCGCGAGAAACGCGACATGGGCTTTGAAATGTCCGACTGGGACCGCAAGCTGCTCAAGTACGGCACCCTGTTCGAGCAGCGCGTGATGGACCTGTCGGTGAACATTCACCTGTTCGACGCGTTGGACCGCTGCTGGGGAATCCTGGCCGAGTGCTTCGACCCGGCCGAGACGGGCATCCGCCGCTCGATTATCGAAAAGCACTGGCCCGCCGGCGCCGACGAATCCCCGGCGGAGCAACCGGCGGAGGCGACCGCGTAGGGCGGGCTAAAGGGAGATTCGACGAAAACCGGCAAAGACGGCACGTAATCTACAACGGCACGAAACGTGGCAATAAAAGTCAAACTTACCCGACCTGAGCTGAAACGCTATCGCGACGCGCTGGCGCGTTACGAACGGTTCCTGCCCATGCTGAAGCTGAAGCAACAGCAGCTCCAGGTGACGCTGCGCGACGCGGCTGCGGCGCGCCGCAAGGCGGAGCAGGCCCGCGACGAGGTCGAGGCCCACCTGCGCCGCTACCGGAGCGTGCTTGCTGATCGGGCGGGGCTGCCGCTGGAACAATGGTCGCGTCCGAGCGAGGTGCGAGTCGGAAAGAAGAACATCGCCGGCGTCGAGATTCCCGTCTTCGAAGACGTGGCCTTCCCCGAGGCGCGGTACAGCCTCTTCGGCACGCCGCCCTGGGTGGACCAGACCCTAGCCGACCTGCGCGAGCGAAGCCGGCGCGAGGCCGCCGTTGACGTGCTGCGACAGGAGGAAACGCTGCTGCGGCACGAGCTTACCCGGATTATTCAGCGAGTGAACCTTTTCGAGAAAATCATGATCCCCCAGGCGCGCGAAGCGATCCGAAAGATCCGCATCAAGCTGGGCGACGAAATGACTGCCGGCGTGGGGCGCTCGAAGATTGCCAAGGGGAAGCTGAGCCAAACCCTGACCAACGAGCCGAGCGACGCGTCGCCGCCGGAACGGAGCGAGACACCATGATTGTTCCCATGCAAAAGGTGTTTTTGGTCGGCCGCACTGCCGACCGGCGGCGACTGCTCACGGCCCTGGGCCGGATGGGCGTGGCCCACCTCGTACCGGTCGACCCGGCACGCGCGGTGGCCGACGAAAAGACGGCCCGCCGGCTCGGCGCCATCGAACGGGCGCTGCAAGTGCTTTCAAGCGTTGCGCCGCAAGGGCCTGCGCCCGAATTGAGCCCGCTCGATGCCGCCGACGAAGTGCTCGACATCCAGCGGCGGGCGGCTGAGGGCCGCAATCGGTTGGCCACCCTGTTCCACCAGCTCGAGCAAATCGCCATGTGGGATGGGCTGCGCTTGGAGCGCGTTGAGGAGTTGCACAAGGCCGGCGTGCAGTTGCAGTTCTACACCATGCCGGCCGATGTGGTCGAGCGGGTCGAGGCCGAGTGTACCCAGGTGGTGGCGCAACTGCCGGGCCGCAAGGTGCTGCTGGCGGTCGCCTGCCGAGAGTGTGCGGGGGAGCCGAAGGTGCCTGACGAAGCGGTCCGCGAGCCGCTGCCTCCGCGCGATGCGCCTACCATTCGCGCCGAAGCCGCCGAGATCGACGCTGCCTTGCACCGCGATACCAAGCGCTTGCACGCCCTGGCGTGCCGCGGGCCCGCACTCGAGGCCGAGCGCGCCCGGCTGGCCGAGCAGGTGGAATATTCTCTTGCCCAGCGGAGCGCCGCGGCCGACGAGCACTTGTTCGCCCTGCAGGGCTGGGTGCCGGCGGAGACGGCCCCGACGTTGGCCGATTCCCTGGCTGCGGAAGAGATACCCGTCGCCGTCGAAGTGCTGGAGGCCGGCCCCGCAGAACAGCCGCCCACGCTCGTCCGCCCGCCCGCATGGGCGCGGCCCATCGAGGGGTTGTTCCAAATGCTCGGCACCATTCCCGGCTACCGCGAGTTCGACGTTTCCATCCCCTTCATGATCGCGCTGCCCATTTTCACCGCCATACTCATTGCCGACGGCGGGTACGGGGCGATCCTGCTGCTCGTGCCGCTGCTGGCGTATCGGCATGTATCCAAGGTGATCGGTGCGCGGTTCACGCAACTGCTCATCCTGGTGGGCGGAGTGACGTTGGCATGGGGCGCCGTCACGAGTACGTTTTTCGGGGTCTCGCTGTACAAACCCATGATCGCGGTGGACCTGACCGCGGAGTCGCGCAATTTCATGATGTGGCTCAGCTTCACCATGGGCGCCGTCCACCTGAGCATCGCCCAGCTCTGGCAG
>SKZG01000492.1 GCA_007127495.1 Planctomycetales bacterium | reverse complement strand
CAACGCCGGTGGGAACGCAAACAGCAACGCCGGCGGCAACAGCAACGCCGGCGGCAATGCCAACAGCAACGCCGGCGGCAATGCCAACAGCAACGCCGGCGGGAACGCCAACAGCAACGCCGGTGGGAACGCAAACAGCAACGCCGGCGGCAACAGCAACGCCGGTGGGAACGCAAACAGCAACGCCGGTGGGAACCCGGGTGGAAATACGGGCGGCGGTGGCTTCTTGGCGGGGTTATTGGGGTGGCTGTTCGGCTGGTAAGCCTCGGAGCATCCCTCCCTTTCGCGGCTCTTCCGTTCTTAGGTGCAGGCCGCGTAATGTAGTAGGCACACGCCGCTGTGCCGTCCCGAAAACAAAGGATGACTGCATCTAGAAACGGAATCGCCTTTTTTCTGAGCTATATATTGCTTAGGAGTTCGTTTTTCAGCGCAACGATTTGGAGTATGAAACATGGCGTCTATCACAGCTTTCGCCACCGGATTCATTGAGAATTGGCACATTTGGCTTGTCACCATGGTGCTGGTTGTGGCGGCCGTCATCGACGGATGGAAACTGAAGGTCCCTAATTGGATTACCTTCCCCTTTGCGGTGGCCGGATGGGCCTATAGCGCAGTGTGGTTCGGTTGGGTCGGGCTGGGCTGGAGCATGGCCGGCACCGGCGTCGGGCTGCTGTTGCTGCTGCCGGCTTACGCCATTGGCGGTATGGGCGCCGGCGACGTCAAGCTGCTGGCCGGTGTCGGGGCCTGGGTGTGGGGAACGGTCACCTTTTACGCGTTTTGCGTCTCGGCCGTGGTGGGCGGAGTGCTGGCCGTGGCCATGGTGCTCTACGCCCGGAAGTTCGGGCACCACAAGGCGCAGTTCCTCGCGATCCTGACCGAAATTATGGTTCTCCGCAACGCCGAGGAGCTTTCCGAGATTGCCACACAGCGTAAGAGTTCCATGATGCTGTTGCCCTACGGCATTCCCATAGCGATTGGGACCATCACCTATTTTGCATGGGCCGGGATGCTGGTTTGAATTCAAACTGGAGGAGCTTTGTCGAATGTGCCGAAAGAATCGAAAAGGGGCCGCTGCCGTTGAGTTCGCCCTCATTGCGCCCGTGTTCTTCCTGCTGATTTTTGGGATGATCGAGTTCGGCCGCATGATTATGGTGCAGCAGATCGTCACCAATGCCTCGCGGGAGGGGGCGCGGATGGCCATACTCGACGGGGCGACCACCAGCGGCCACGACGGCGTCAACACGAGGGTTACAGAATATTTGCAGGAAGCAGGCATTCAGGGCGCGAGTGTGACGGTCAACCCGGACCCACCCGAATCCGCCGGATGGGGTGAGCCTGTAACCGTTACGGTCGGCATACCTTTCAGTCAAGTTACCTGGCTTCCAACGCCAATGTTTGTAGGCAGAGACATGCAGCTCTCGTCCAGCACGACCATGCGCCGCGAGACCGTCCAGTGACGGTTGCGGAAGATGGGTCGGTTGTGCGGGAGGCGTTCGGTGTCGCGGCGAGGCCAAGCGCGTCAGGGGGGAATCGATGGCAGGAAAATCACTAGCTTTGCTGGTACTATCGCTCGGTTGCGGGCTGGTTGCGTCCATCGGCGTTACCCAGGTCATCTCGAAACGCCACACCGAGGCGCCCGCCTCCACGATCGAAACCGAAAGCATCTTCGTCGCACTCGACGATATTGGCATGGGCGAAGCCCTCACTGCGGGGGTGCTCAAGCTCGAACCGTGGCCGAAGAGCAAGATACCCCAAGGTTCGTTCACCAAGATCGAAGACGTTGAGGGGCGCCGAGCGCGCACCCGGCTGTTCGCCGGCGAACCGATCATCGAACGCAAGCTGCTCAAACCGGGCGAAACCAGCGGCGGCATCAGCCCGCTCATCCCCAAGGGACTGCGCGTCGTCTCGGTGAAGGTAGACCGGGTTTCCGGCGGCGGGGGGCTGATCCTGCCCGGCGACCGCGTTGACGTGGTGGTGTACCTGACGCAGGCCCCGTCGCGAGGCATACCGTATACCTCGACACGAACCGTCCTGCAAGATATTCGGGTTTTTGCGGTCAACGACCAGTTCGACCTCGACACCGAGGGGAGCGACAAACGTTCGATTACCAATGCGCAAACCGTTTCGCTATTGGTCACTCCGGATCAAGCCCAAAAGGTCATGCTGGCCGGCGAGATGGGCCAAATCCGGCTCGTGCTCCGCAGCCCCGAAGACGATGAGCAAACGAATTTGACCAGCGCGACCGCACAGGACATCCTCGGAGGTGTCAGCGGCGGTCGGGATCGGGAAACGCCTACGGATCGGGAATCTCCGGCCCAAGGCGGCGAAATGCACGGCTTCCTCGACTTCCTGAACAAAACCGTGCGAACGACGGCCGAAACCCAGCCTGCTGCCCGAGGGCCGCAAGCCGTTCCGCCCACGCCCGAAAACACGACCTGGAACATGCGCATCGTGCGCGCCGGAACGATCGAAGACGTGGAACTACACGGTCCATCAGGACCGGGCGACCGTGGCCGCACCTGGTCCGGAGGCAGGTCGGCGCCGATTCCGCCGCCGGCCGGACAGTACCCGCCCTTCCCGGGCGCGTCAGAGATATCAGGCGACGCTCCGGCCGGCCCGGCAATGGGTCCACCCCAGCCAGAGCCGGACGATGACGACATGCCCGATTTCGAGGAAGAGCCAAGTCAAGACCCGTAAACGGAAGGTAAAAGGAAAGCAAGGATGTGGAAGCCTAATGTCCTGCGAGGGTGCCCGTGCGGCACACGGCGTCGATGGATCGCGCCGGCAACGGACTTGATCCCCACGATGCCGCTTCTGGCGTCGCTCCTGGCGGGCCTGCTCAGCACGGCGGCGTTCGGCCAACATGGCGCCGCGCGCGGCACGGTCGATCTCTCGCGGCCCCCGTCGCTCATCTACCAGGTTACGCACCTTCACCAACGGCTGGAAATGACCGTCAACACCAGCCGGCGGCTGGAGATGAAGCAGAAGATCCCCGAGGCCCAGGTCAACAATCCCGACGTCGTGGACCTGGCACCCCTGGCGCCGAACGTCGTCCAGGTTTCGGCGAAGAACCCCGGCGTCACTCAGATCAACCTCTGGGGAGAAGACGAGAACATCTATACCATCGACGTGATTGTCTATCGCGACGTCCGTGAACTGGAACTCTTGCTCCAGGCCCAGTTTCCCGATGCCAAACTGAAGGTTGTGCCCGTTGGCAGTGGCGTGATGATTTCCGGGTACGTCGATCAGCCGGAGCACGTCAACTTGATTACACGCATTTCCGAGGAGTACTACCCGAAGGTCATCCCCGCCATGACCGTCAGCGGCGTGCATCAGGTTCTGCTGCACGTTCGGGTGATGGAAGTTTCGCGGACGAAACTGCGCGCGCTCGGCTTCGACTTCGCGAAGTTCACGGGTCAGAACTATGTTGCGTCGGGCATCAGCGGGCTGATCAGCACCTTCGGCGGCGCGATTGCGACGAGCGGCCAGGAAACGTTCACCTTTGGCGTGGTCGATGGCACCAGTTCGTTCTTCGGCGTGCTTGAAGCGATGCGCCAGGATCAACTCATGAAGATTCTCGCGGAACCGACGCTGGTCACCGTCAGCGGCCGCCCTGCCTTCTTCCAGGTCGGCGGCGAGTTTCCCATTCTCGTGCCGCAAAGCCTCGGCACGGTCTCGATCGAGTACAAGAAGTTCGGCACCCAAGTGGACTTCGTGCCGCTTGTTTTGGGCAACGGCCGAATCCGGCTTGAGGTGCGTCCACGGGTCAGTGAGATCGACAACACGCGAAGCGTGACGCTCGACTCGGCCACCGTTCCCGGCCTCCGCACCCGCGAGGTCGACACGGGCGTCGAGTTGAACGCCGGGCAAACGCTTGCCATCGCCGGCCTGGTACAAACGCGGGTTGAGTCGGAAAACAAGGGGCTTCCCTGGGCGAGCGAAGTGCCCTACATCGGGGCCCTGTTCCGTCGCGTACGCCACCACGACAACGAGATCGAATTGTTGATCCTGGTCACCCCCGAGTTGGTTGGGGCCATGGACGCCCATGAAGTGCCGCTTTGCGGTCCCGGCATGGGAACAACCATTCCCGACGACTGCGACCTTTACCTGAAGGGGCACCTGGAAGTCCCGCATTGCAACTCGGCCTGCGGGACCGGGTGTGCCGGCTGCACGTCGCTTGGCGGCGGGCGAAGCATGTTGGGCGATTGGGACGCCGGTGCCATGCCGGTACGCGAGGGCGAAATGCGCGAGCCCAACCTCCAGGAGCCGCCCCCCCCGCCGTCCGACCCGCTCGGTGCGCCCGTGGACGGCAGGGTGGGCCCCGGCGGCACCGCCGGCCGGGCGGACCTGCGCCGGCCGATGTTCTCGCCGCAGCCCTCCCACACCGCCGTGCGCCCGCACAGTCCGCCCATGCGGCAGAATCCGCAACCGGCCCCCCAACCCGCACGCGCCGAAGGCCCGTCGGCAGCGCCGGTTTTTCTCGGCCCGGTCGGTTATGATGTTCTAAAGTAGTATATGAGCAACGTTTTACGTTTGGCCCTGGTCGATCCGAACGACTCCCAGCGCGAATCGATGAAGTCGATGCTGCTGGGCATGGACATGATATGGCTCGAAGCCGAGTGCTCGCGCTACGAGTTCTTCGCCGACGTGGTCGCCCAAACCAATCCCGACATCGGGCTGGTGTGCATCGACGCGAACCCGGAGAAGGCACTCGACCTGGTCCGCCAGGTGGGCGAGGCCTCGCCCGCCTGCGCCATCCTGGTGGTCAGTTCGTCCAGCGACGGCAACCTGATCCTTCAGGCGCTTCGCGCCGGGGCGAAAGAGTTTCTGACCCAGCCGGTTCGTATTGAAGACCTGCTCGGCGCGCTGGGCCGCATCAGCGAGCGCCGCACCGGGCATGGCGCCGCCCGGCCGCGCGGCAGCCAGGTGATTGCCGTTGCCGGATCCACCGGCGGGGTAGGCACGACCAGTGTTGCCGTCAACCTCGGCTGTGCGCTGGCCGCCGCCGAGGAGAACTCCGTCGCCCTGCTCGACCTGGACCTTTGCCTGGGCGATGCCGACGTGTTTCTCGACACCATTCCCGACTACACGCCCGTGGACGTTGCCCAGAACGTCACGCGGCTCGACTTCAGCCTGCTGAAGCGGTCGCTCACGAAACATTCGTCGGGCCTGTACCTGCTGCCGCGCCCCGTGCAGATCGAAGACGTACACCTGATCGGGGCCGAGGACTTGCAGCGTGTGATCGGGCTGTTGAAAGCCACATTTACGCATCTGGTGCTCGATCTTTCGAAGAGCTTCAGCGCGATCGACATGATGGCCCTGGAAATGGCCAATCACATTCTGCTCGTTACCCAGCTTGACCTGCCCTGCCTGCGCAACGTGGTTCGGCTGATGATGTCGCTGGGCGAGATGGACAACATGGCCAAGAAGGTCAAGATCGTGGTCAACCGTGCGGGGCTGGAGCAAGGCCAGATCACGCTGAAGAAAGCCGAGGAGACCATCGGCAAGGAGATCTTCTGGCAGCTTCCCAACGACTACCGCACGATGGTCGAGATGCGGAACAACGGCGTACCCCTGGTGCAGCAGGCGCCGAAGGCCGCCATCACCCAGTCGATCCTCGCTCTCGCTGACGCCCTCGGCTCCGATCACGACACCCGCCCCACCGAAACGGCCGGCAGGAAGTCGATGCTCAGCCGGCTGTTCAATTTCGGCGCGGTCAAGGGAGCCGGGTGAGTCT
Organism: Planctomycetales bacterium; assembly: GCA_007127495.1. Classification (GTDB taxonomy): domain Bacteria; phylum Planctomycetota; class Planctomycetia; order Pirellulales; family Thermoguttaceae; genus PWXP01. The sequence goes on along the minus strand of SKZG01000492.1, from coordinate 688 downwards.
TACCTTCCGCGCAACAGGCGGATGGCGGCCAGCAGGTAGGTGACGCCGGAGTAGGCCGTCAGCAACACGGCCGGCCACACCGAAGCGACCATGCCCAACTGCACCCATGCGGGTGCGGCGGGCGGGATCAGCGGGGCGTCGGACGGCGTGCGGTACGACAGGAAGAAGAGGCACATTCCGGCCGCCACGCATTGCAGCACCATCTTCAACTTGCCCACCATCTTCGCGGAAAAGTCGGAACCTTGCTCCTCCATGAAGCTTCGCAGCGCCGTGATGAGCAATTCCCTGCCCAAGATGACTACGACCATCCACGCACGGAGTCCCCACGGCACTTGCGACATGGCCGGCACCGCGACGAGGAACGTAAACGTGCCGCAGATGATGACCTTGTCGGCAAAGGGATCGAGCATGCGGCCCAGCGTAGTCACCTGTCCATACTTTCGCGCCCAATATCCATCCAGCCAGTCGGTGCCGGCGGCCACGATGAACAGTGCCAAGCTCGTCAGATAGTACTCCCACGCGATGAACCCGAATAGCACCACCGCCAGCACCAGGCGCAGCGCGGTGAGTTGATTTGGGACGTTCACAATGACGGCAAGCGGTCGTTGGGAGCTTGGACACATGGCGTTTTCACTAGCGGGGGGGTGCTTCACAGACGGCTATTAGATCATACCCTCTTCTCGCGACT
>SKZG01000445.1 GCA_007127495.1 Planctomycetales bacterium | reverse complement strand
TTCCGGAAAGCGCCCGCACGGCGCCTCCTCGTCCCACGAACCCTCGATTCCTCTTCAGGGTCAACGTGACGTCAACAACGCAATACTTCATAGCAGCACCTCATGGAAACAGGAAACACGAAACGATCCGGCGGAACCATCCGCCGGTCACCTGGCGGCACTCCAGCGGGCTTCCGTGGAACCCCGCAGCCCAATATCAAGGTTAACACACGCTGGGAGTGCGGTCAAGGCTTTGAGGAGTCGTAGTGCCTCGGAGCGCCCAGGTGCAGGCAGGGGGGCGAAGGCCGGAAAAGGTAATATACTCGCCGCGGCCCAAAACTGCGCTTTCCGTAAGATGGGCTTTAGCCCGTCAAAGCGAAGACGGACAAGAATGTCCATCCTACAAAAGCGCAATAACGGCACGCGGCGAGTATACCGTAGAGCCGTTTATCTTCTCGCGTGTCGAGCCGGCAAATCGTGTGGGTTTCTGCGATTGCCCGGAGAACCGGCCTGCACCTAGAAACGGAAGAGCTTTACTTCTCATCAATCAATGGGAGTCGGATCAGTGGGGCGGAAGTAGCGTTCGTCGTAATAGCGCAGGCCGGCGAGGGCGTGCATGACGGCGCCAATTTCCTCCGTTCGCAACGCCTTCGTGTTCCGGGGTGCGTACCGGCCGGAGCTTAGCGCTTGGTTCACCCAGTGGACCGCGCGCACAACGCCCGGCTCATCGAGGCGCTCTTCCGGCAACGAAAACGCCAGCCACTCCAGAATCCGGCCCGTCGAGGCGAGTACCGCCCCGGCGTCGCCGCTTGTGCCCTTGGCGGCCAGGTAGTGCGGGCTCCACGTGCCGTTCTCGTTTTGAAGGGACAGGGCGTGGTCGTGGAAGCGGGCCAGGTAGTCGCGTGCCCGCAGGTACTCGCCCTCCATCGGCTGGTTGCGTTTGGCGCGCCGCTGGACGACGTAAGCGAGTCCCATCAGCCGTTGCGTGCCACCCCATGGAGCGCCAACGACCGGCTTGGCCAGTTCCTCGCGCAGAATGCGCTCCATCGACCACAGCTCGCCAGACCGGTTCCTCCACGGTCCTTCGCGGCCGGCATAGTACATCAGTCCGATCATGGAAAGCGATTTGTCGGTACCCTCGCGGCAGGCGAGCTTTTCGTATTCCACCAGGTCGGCTACCGTGCGCACGTGCTCGCCAACCCGCGCGGGGTAGCTGGCGGGAACGCGAGCCAGCGCCAGCACGGCAATCAGTTCGCCGGGGTGCTCCTGGTATCCGTAGCCGATGCGGCCGGTAATATGCCCATCGCTAAGGGTCAGCGGGGTGAAGCCGGCGCAGGGATAGTTCCAGGTGAGGCACGTGATGCCGTTGAGTTTGGTCCGGAGGGTCACCGCCTCGAACACCTCGGTCTTGCAGCCGAAGGCCCGGCACGCATAGAGCACATCGGTTACCGTATTGTCGGCCGTGCTAAGTGGCTGGCTCCGGTGGGCGGCCAGAGTGCGGCGCACCTGATCGCGCAGCGCCGCCATGCCCTGCGTCAACTCGCGGCGTGGTTTTTCGGGGGCATCGGGCGCCGTTGGGGCGTCCTCGTCTGGGGCGCCGTCCGCGTCGTCACTCGGATCGTCGGCCGGGGCGGCAGGCCCGGCAGGCGTCGCTGCGTCGGCCGCGTCGTTGGCATCGGGCGCCGGCTCTTCCAAGGCGGCTGGCGCGGCGCCGTCGGGGAGCAGTCGGGACACGAGGTTGTCGTGAACCGGCCGTGCTCCGTACAGCAAGCCCGGGATGGCCAGGACCGGCCCGTTGGACTCTTCGCCCAAAGCAACACTCGGAGCCGGCCCGACCGCCCATGCCAGGGCCAGCAGTGCAGGCGCCAGCCACGCCGGCCAGGGCGCCCGCCCGCCACGCGCACGCCCTGGACCGACTGCTCCCGCCCAAGAGCCGGTGCGGGTTGGGTCAGGGCCTTCTGGTACGCGGCACGTGGGGTGTTTCGCCTTGGGGCGCATCGTCGGACTCCTTGTTCCGATGGTGATACCGGTTACTTCCATGCTCCGTTACGAACCTGCGGTGGATTGGGCGGCCGGTTTCTCGGCGGTCTGGCCCGGCAGTTCGTCTCGCCGGGGACGGTCGATGAGGAATCCGCCGGCGCTGCCGCGTTGCAGGTAACTGTTATTCCGTGCGCCGGACCCGTACGTGTCGTTTCCGCCGTAATCGATCAGGAAGCCGAAGTTGCCGCCGGCCTCCGGGAGGGAATGATAAGTCATCGTGGGCGCGGCATAGCCCTGGCTATTGCCGCGGTACTGGTCATCGCCGTTGTAGTCGAACAGCACGCCCAGCCCGGCCTGCGCGCCGCTGCCCTGCTGCCCGATGTACACGTCGTTCCCGCCGAAGTCCATCAGGTAACCGACGGCCAAGTCCCAGGCGAAACCGGTCGACATGATGGTTCCGGTGTAGAGGTCGTCGCCGGCATCGTCGATGAGCAAGCCGAGTGCGTAGTGGCATCCCCAGCCGCATCCGAAGCGGACGAAGTCGGGTTCGGTTCGGCGTCCGCCTTGGTAGCTGGTTTTGGTGCCGCCGATGCGCCGGTCGTTCCCGGCGAAGTCGCGGGCGAAGCCGAGGCCGGTCCAGTAGCCGCCGCCGTGCGAGAAGTAATCGTATTCGTAGACGTCGTCACCGCCGCCGTCCAGGATCACGCCGATGCCGCCGTTGGCCACTTGGCGGATTCCGGCGCCGACCCCCTGCCCCCAGCCTTCCAGGCCGGGCGTTTCGGGATAGGAATCGGGATACAGCCCTCCGGCAAAGTAATGATCGTCGCCGTCGAGGTCGGCCAGCATCCCGAACCCTAAGGGGTGGCCGAACCCCTGCGACCACATGGCGGCGCGGTAGCGGTCGTTTCCATCGCGATTGACGAGCATGCCGACGCCGCCCAGGGCCGTGCCCTGGGCACGCCGCAGGCCGACGAACGTATCGTCGCCGCTGAAGTCGACGAGGATGCCCACCCCGCACAGGGCGGACCCCTGCGCCACGTCGACCGCCTGGTAAGTGTCGTTGCCGGCGCGGTCGATGAGCACGGAAATGCCCATGACGGCCGCGCCTTGAATTCCCGGCTTCTTGCCGATGTACTTATCGTCGCCTTCCAGGTCGATCACCACGAGCACGGGACGGCGCATCGAAACGGTGCCCTCGTAGTAGGTGTTGTTTCCACCAAGATCGACGACTGCGGCGACCCCGGGCATTTCGTCAAGGTGATACGTGTTGTCACCCCTGCCGCCGACTATGATCGTCCCTGCCGGTGTGGCGATCCGCCGCGCGATGCTTCCGGTCACTCCTCGCATCTTGATCGGCGGGCCTTCGTGGTCGGGGATCGCCGCCAATTGATCGAGAAACCGCGGATCGGCCAGCAGTACGAGGTCTTCGGCCGCGGCGTACAGCGCGCCGCGGTCCATGCGCTCCATCAGGTCCAAGAGCCGCCGCGCCCGCGGCCGATCGGGCAGGGTGTGGCCGTGGCGAGCGTTGGCGGTGAACACGTTGTGCAAGCCCGCGGCCAGTTCGCGTATCTCGCTTCGGTTGAGGGGTCGCAAGGCCGCCGCATAATGCGCCTGCGCGTCGATCAGGCTCTGCCGCAGTAGCTCGAGGGCCGCTTCGGGCGAGTCGATCTCGGGCAGGGTCGGCGCAGTTCGGTCCGGAAGGTCCATTCTCGTTCGGGCAATTGCGAGGACCTCGCCCAGCCCGCCGTGCGGGTTGACCGCGGCCGCCTGCAAGTGTCGGGTGAACTCTTCGGCTTCGGCCGGGGCCTTCAACGGGTTCCGGAGCATGTGGTCCAGCCAGCGTAGCCGGCAATTGCCGGTCAGCTCGGAGCCGGTGCGCGGGCCGGCGGTCGCATCGAGGCGTTCCCCGGCATAGGCCGCGAAGCGACGGAACTGCGAGTCGATGCCGCGCTTGCGCAGTCCCGCGGCAATCTCCTGTTGCATCAGGCGAACCATTCCGGCCGCAAGCGGCTCGCCCAGGGAGGGCGTCGCCGGCGCATCGTCCTGGAGTGGCTCATCTGGTGCCGGTTGCGAATCGTCTTCGAGGCCAGGCTGGGCGTCGGGCTCCGCTGGAGCGTCATGTTCCGTTGGTGCGTCGCGCCCGTCCGGGGGCTCGCGGTCGCCGGCTGAGTCGTTTGGCTCGGAGGCCAACGTGCCTGGAGCGTCGGAAGGCTCGAAGAACTCGTCGGTGATCGGCGCTCCCGGGAGCGGGAGCGAGAAGGCGGGGCCGGCCGATGTGTCGGGATCGCCAACCACCGCCCCCGAGGTTTCCGAAACTGCTGCTATCAACCCTAACACCACGACTAGCAGTGCGAAGCGCCAGCCGATGTACCACGCTCTATTCCTGCAAACGAAGCCGCCCGGCCGATCCATCTTGCTGCTCCTGTAGTGCATCCTGCGCGAAGTTCTAGTGCATCCTGCGCGAAGTTCTTCCACGAGCTTCGGAAGCCCTTGCCCCTGAACGTTCATGAGGACCGTTCCGATTTTCGCAGCACCCAGGACAGTTTGCCCAAAGGTCCAGCATTCCGCCGAGAGCATGGGATTGGCACCTACCCATGTGGCGAAGAGAACTGCCCGCGCCACCCCGTGAACGGTTACCCCTTACCTAACTGTCTCGACTAGAAGCACCTTCTCGCATGAGAATAGTCGGGTTGGACTGCCCGTAATCGTTCACCGGTCCGTAGCCGGTGAACCCCGCTCCGGGGTTCGCCTGAAGGGCTTCATGAGGGCCGCTACGCAGATTTCCTGCCGATTGTGCGCCAGTTGACGTGCTCGAACGTCGTTGTAGCCCCACGCGCGGATCCGTTGCAGGTACTTGGGCACCTCTTTGGCCAAGCTCCATTCCGGCAGCTTGAGCGTGAGAAGCATTCCGCGAATATGGACCATGGGGTAGCGGATAATCGCCTCCACCGCGTCGAGTGTGCAGTTGGGCGTCACGTTCATATCGGCCAACAGCCACCGCGCCTTGCGAAACTCGCGACGGCGGACCTGCCGAACCCGGCGTCGCAGGTGAGTAAACCCCACCTCGCCAAGCACACTTGGATGCATGGCCGCGGGGTCGATGCCCACGACTTCCAGCCCCCGAGCGAGCAGCGCCTGGCTCGACCCGCCTGGGGCACTGCCCAATTCGACCACGCGTGCGCCGCGCGGCATCGGCAAGCCGGACCAGGACAAGGCCTCTTGCGTTTTCAGCCACGCGCGGCTAGCTGCATGGGGGGGAAGCCGAAGTGGCGGGATGCCGCCCGGCCAGCATGATACGGGCTCCCACGCGCGGTGGTATCCGACCCACCAGACATCCGGTTCAACCAGCACGCAGTCCAACACCATTTCGCCCCGCTGGGCCGGGGCAACGGGGTTATGGGCTTCGGCAGCCAGCTCGCCCGGCCGGGGGCAGGCTTTCCGTATGGCGGCATGCGCTTCACGGGCGGCGGGTGTGATGGAGGGCTCGAAATCGTGTTCGCCGGCAGGGTGCTGATCGCGCTGCCACACGTGCATCCGCCGGCATGGGCGTTCGCCGTACACGCGCCAGACGTCGCGCGCCGGCGATTCCGTGTCCGATGCGCGCACCGTTCCCAGCGAAAAGCCCCAGCAACGCGCGAACACAATATTCAAATCGAAATCGGCGAAAAGACCATGGTTGGCCGGCAATTTGTAGGTGAGGAATCCGGGGCGCGAGAACGCGAAGCGAAGCTGCGACCATCGCCGCTGCAACTCGGCCTTGACCGCCGCTTCGGCGCCCACTTGGCAGCACAGAAACACGAAGCCCGGCGCCTCCCTCGTCGCCGGGCCGCCGCCGAGTGCCTCTTCCAGTTGCTGATCATCGTCCATTTGCCGCAGCTTACCACAACCAGACTCAATTGGCAAGCGGCCACGCCAAGTGCGAGAGCACACACTGCGCTCCCGAGGGCCGCACGATCGGCCGCTTGCAGCCCGTCCGCCACCCCGCGGACGTGTCAAGCTGTGGGGCGGTCACTTCCGGGAATCCAACCAACGCTTGAGCGACTGTGGCGATTCGCCCGAGGGATGGCCCTTCAGAATACCGGCGACGGAAATGTCCTCATCCAGAAGCGGCCAGTGGATGCCCGCGCCGCGACCCATCAGCTCGCAGGTGTTTCTTTCATCGGGCGTTCCGTGAAGCAGGCGAGGATACCACGCAAGCGGGACCGATACCTTGCGTCCATCGACAAGTTGCACCATCAGCTCATCTTCCGTGACCTCGACTCGAACGGCAGCCGCTTCGTACTCAAGTGTCGCCGAAGAATTCATGCCAACGCCTCTCGATCTCGTCCTCATGTCCTTTGACCAGCTTTTCAATGTCGCGGAGTTCTCTCGCCGTGAATCCCGTGTTGTCGGCCAGTCGCACCGGCATGATCCAGAACTTCGCCATCATGTCGTCACGGCGGACGTGAATATGACAGGGCTCTCGGAAGTCTGAGGCATAAAACAGGGGCTCTTCCGTTTCTA